>JANNFW010000786.1:0-26569 GCA_031380235.1 Rhodoferax sp.
TCTACGTGCCGCCCGCAGGTGCTGCCGCCGCGATTTGGGAGGCGGTTGAAGCCAACCTGGATCTGGCAATCTGCATCACCGAAGGCATCCCTGTGCGCGACATGCTGGAAGTGCGCAACAAAATGAAGGCGAAGGAAGCGGCTGGTGGCAAAAAGACGCTGCTGCTCGGCCCCAATTGCCCAGGTTTGATCACGCCGGATGAGATCAAGATCGGCATCATGCCCGGCCACATTCACCGCAAGGGCCGCATTGGCGTAGTCAGCCGCTCTGGCACGCTGACGTACGAGGCCGTTGGCCAGCTCACCGAAATTGGCCTGGGCCAATCCAGCGCTGTCGGCATTGGCGGCGACCCGATCAATGGCTTGAAGCACATCGACATCCTGCGCATGTTCAATGACGATCCTGAGACCGATGCCGTCATCATGATCGGCGAAATCGGCGGCCCGGATGAAGCTGAAGCCGCCCGCTGGTGCAAAGCCAACATGAAAAAACCCATCGTCGGCTTCATCGCCGGCGTGACCGCACCTCCTGGCAAGCGCATGGGCCACGCGGGTGCGCTGATTTCGGGCGGGGCCGATACGGCGGACGCGAAATTGGCCGTGATGGAAGAGTGCGGCTTCAAGGTCACCCGCAATCCGTCTGAAATGGCCAAGCTGCTCAAGGCGTTGCTGTAAGCAGAACTACGTGCAGTCCACCCCAGTGAGCGGGGCTAAACTGCACGAAATCATCAAAACGCTCGTACCCTGAAGCGTTTTTACAGACGGAGAGTCGGAGCAAGCCCATGTTTTTCGGTTTAGATTTAAGCTCATCCGCTGTATGGAGCGCGTTTGGCGCCATCATGCTGGCCAACATCGTTCTTTCCGGTGATAACGCCGTCGTAATTGCCATGGCGGCGAGGTCACTCAAACCCGAGCAACAGGGCAAGGCGATTTTCTGGGGCTCTGCGGCGGCCATCGTGATGCGAATTGTGCTCACCATCGTCGCTATCCAGTTGCTCACGCTGCCTTACCTCAAGCTCATCGGTGCCATTTTGCTGGTCTACATCGGAGTTACGCTCTTGATGCATGAGGAGGAGGGCGATGGCGAGAGCAAGGAGATATCGAGTATGGGTGCGGCCATCCGCACCATTTTGATTGCGGATTTAGTGATGAGCTTGGACAACGTGTTAGCAGTGGCCGCTGCCGCCAAAGGCAACCTTCCGCTTCTGATCATGGGCTTGATTGTGAGCATCCCACTCATTATTTTTGGCTCCACCTTGCTCTTGAAGGTGATGGAGCGCTTCCCGATCATCATTACCATCGGTGCAGCATTGCTCGGCTTTCTGGCGGGCGAGATGTTGTTGACTGACCCTGCCGTGGTCGGATGGTTCGGAAAAATGAGCGAATCGACCGTGATGATTGCAGGCATAGTAGGTGCAGTACTCGTGGTGGCGCTTGGCAAGTTGCTAAGCCAGCGCTCTGTGGATCACAAGAGCTCGGGCGCATAACTGCTAGATTGAGGAGCCGTAGGGTGGAGCGGACGACTCAGTTTGGGGAACCGTTTCGCATAAAAACGACATGACTTCGTGAACAACTTGCTTGTCTGCGATGACGGTGTCTGATAACGTTGTGAACCTTTGTTACACGCCGCCTGCACCGGGGGCGGGCGAGGGTCACCAGCCGAGTCGTGTCGGGTGGGATTGGCGGTTTCTGTAGGGACGGGACGTGGCAAAAGATTCATTCAACGCAGGAAAAAAGTTCTGGCGAACCGACTGGTTTGCTGGCTTGGCCGTCGTTCTAGCGGTTGTCGTTTTTCATTCATCCACCGATTTTTTTGACTCGCTGGAGCGCCGCTTTTACGACTTTGCCAGCACCAGCAGCAGCCGCACACCGTCCGACAGAATTGCGGTCATCGCCATCGATGACCAGAGCATTGCCAATATCGGGCGCTGGCCGTGGCCACGCGATGTTCACGCCAAGCTGATCGACCAGTTGTCTGCGGCAAAAGCCAAGACCATCGTCCACACTGCCTTCTTTTTTGAGCCACAGGTTGACCGCGGCCTGAGTTTTATACGAAAAATGAAGGACGTGCTGGCCGCTCCCTCGACGAATGCCACCGTGGAATTCATCGCTGGCCAGCAGTCCACCAACCAGCAGTTGTCCAAAGTGATTGCCGAGGCGGAGCAAGCCCTCGATACCGATGCGATTCTGGCCAACAGCATCGGGCGAGCAGGCAACGTATTGGTGCCCTCCGTTTTCGTGCTCGGAGAGCCCCAGGGCAAGCCCGATAGCCCATTACCCGGTTTTGCGCTGAGAAGTGCGCTCGACGAAACCAAAGGCTTCTCCGTTCCTGCGATCAAAAGCCAGCAGCCGCTTGAATCGATTGGCACTGCCGCTGCCGGCGTTGGGCACCTGAATCAACTACAAGATATTGACGGTGCAGTGCGCAATGAGCCGCTTCTGGTCAACTTTCACGGCAAAGCAGTGCCCTCGATGGCGTTGCTCGCATCTGTCAACAGCCTGAACCTGACTGCGGCTGACATCAAATTGAACGCAGGCGATTCAGTGCAAATTGGCAAACTGCGCATCAAGACGGACGAAGCCGCCACGATGTTGCCGCAGTTCTACAAGGGGCGCGATGGCAAGCCGGCGTTTGTGACAGATTCTTTTTACGATGTGCTGAACGGCAAGATACCCGCTTCCAAATATGCGAACAAGGTCGTCATTATTGGCGCCACAGCCCAAGGGGTCGGCACGCTGTTCCCGGTACCGGGTCACCCAGGCCTGACCCCGGCTGAGACGATTGCGCACGTCACCTCCAGCATTTTGAGTGAGCACTTTATCGTGCAACCCACTTGGGGGCTGTGGGCCACTTTTGGGGTGTTCCTGGTCGTGGCTGGCTACATCGTGGTAGCCCTGCCTCGATTGTCCGCAGGAACCGCGGCAGCCCTTACGGCAGTATTTTTTGTGGCACTGCTAGCAGCAGAGTTTTGGCTGCTCTCCAGCAGCGCGATGTGGTTGAAGTTGGTCTTTCCAGCGGCGTTGTTGTTGCTCGGGTATTTGGCGCTCACTACAAAGCGGTTCCTGCTCACCGAAGCAGGCAAGATCAAGTCCGATGAAGAGTCGGCAGAGACCAGCCGCATGATGGGCTTGGCTTTGCAGGGCCAGGGGCAGTTGGATGCTTCGTTTGACCGCTTTCGCCGCGTGCCGATGAATGAGGCGGTGATGGGCAATCTGTACAGTCTGGCGCTTGATTTTGAGCGCAAGCGGCAATTCAACAAAGCCCAGGCCGTTTATGAGCACATGGCCGCCTTCAACAAAGACTACAAAGACATCAAGTCCAAGCTCAACCGCGCAAAAAACCTGTCAGAAACCGTGATGCTGGGCGGCACCGGCTCGCACCCTGGCGGCACTGTGCTGCTGGAAGGAGGCGGCGTGGAGAAGCCGATGCTTGGCCGCTACCAAGTGGAGAAAGAGCTGGGCAAAGGCGCGATGGGCGTTGTCTATCTCGGCAAAGACCCCAAAATTGGCCGCGTCGTTGCCATCAAGACCATGGCACTGAGCCAGGAATTTGATGGCGATGAACTGGTCGATGCGCGCGAACGGTTTTTCCGTGAAGCGGAAACGGCTGGGCGACTGCAGCATCAGAACATCGTGACGATTTTTGACGCGGGAGAAGAGCACGACCTGGCCTACATCGCCATGGAATTTCTCAAAGGCAAAGACTTGGTGGACTTTTGCAAAGAAGGGCAATTGCTGCCTGCGCCCAAGGTGTTGTCCATCGTGGCCCGAGTGGCGGAGGCGCTTGCTTACGCGCACCGGCAGAATGTGGTGCACCGGGACATCAAGCCTGCCAACATCATGTACGAGCTGGCCAGTGACACCGTCAAGGTAACCGACTTTGGCATCGCACGCATCACCGACTCCAGCAAAACCAAAACCGGCATGGTCTTAGGTACACCCAGTTTCATGTCACCCGAACAGTTGGCAGGCAAGAAAGTCGACGGTCGCTCTGATCTGTATTCTCTGGGCGTGATGCTCTTCCAAATGCTGGCTGGCGTGTTACCGTTTCGTGGTGAATCCATGGCTGAGCTGATGTACAAAATCGCCAACGAGGATGCGCCAGACATCCGAGTCATTCGACGGGATCTGCCCGAAAGCCTGGCCGACCTGATCGTGATCTCGCTGAGCAAGCGGCCCGAAACGCGGTATCAGAACGGCGATCAGTTCGCTGCCGACCTGCGCGCTGTCATTGTGGCCATGTCGCCGGGCACGGGCCAGGAGCGTCCCCAAGAGCGTACTTTTAAAGCTTCTGAAAAACCCAACCTGATGGGTGCATTGCCTGCTGCAAAATTAGTCCCTGATAATTACCAGGCAACCCAGGTCTATTCGCGCACTGGGAATTCCGATTTTGACAAAACAGAAATGTACAAATCACCGTCTGCTGCCGCCTCAGCACCTGTTTCAGCGCCTGCTGCCGCACCACCCGCGGCACCGAAACCTCGGCCAAGTGTTCCAGGCGTAGCCCCCGACATCGAGATCTAGCCCAAAGATCCAGCCCCAATCAAGCAATGATTTACACGTTCTGCACGAAGACTGACCCAGGCCGCACCAGGGAAAACAACGAAGATTCCGTAGCCTTTGACGATGTCACGTGCCTGGGCGTTCTGGCAGACGGCATGGGCGGCTACAACGCGGGGGAGATCGCCAGCGGCATGGCCACAGCGTTTATCAAATCTGAAATGTCGCGCTGGCTGTCAGAAGCTGGACGGCAGGCCAAGGTCAAGGAAATCCGCCGTGCGTTGGAAATTTGCGTGGACAACGCGAATCGGTCTGTGTTCAACGCCGCCAATTCCAATCCGCAATATCAGGGCATGGGTACGACTCTGGTTGTGGCGGTTTTTCAGGGCACGCGGCTGATCTTGGGGCACATTGGCGACTCACGGTGCTACCGTCTGCGAGAGGGAGTTTTTGAGCAGCTCACCAAAGATCACTCCTTGCTGCAAGAGCAAATGGATGCAGGCTTGTTGACCCAGGAGCAGGCGGCAACATCGTCCTATAAAAACCTGGTGACGCGCGCTCTGGGGGTGGACGATACCGTATCGCTGGAACTCAACGAACACGAAGTGCAGCTCGGCGATCTGTATGTGATGTGTTCGGACGGCCTGTCGGATATGGTGGATGATGTTGAAATTGCGAGCATCGTAGACTCTGACCGGGCCCTAACGCAAAAAGTGGATCACCTCGTTGAAATTGCGAATGACCACGGCGGGCGCGATAACATCTCGGTTTTACTGGTACAAGTGGACGCAGGAGGCGAAAAACTGGGTTTGATCCGCCGTTTGCTGAGAAAATAGTGTGTTCAGGTGTTTAAGTGTTTATCAAGAAATTTCAAGAATAGGAGTCGGTCATGCCGAAAATGATCGTGTCGATTGACGGGGTAGTGATCAAGGAAGTCCAACTGACCAAGGACAGAACCACGTTGGGGCGGCGGCCTTATAACGATATCGTCATCGATAACCTGGCCGTCAGCGGCGAGCATGCGGTGTTGCAGATGACGGCCAATGAGGTCTACCTTGAAGACTTGAACAGCACCAATGGCACTTATGTCAACGGCAAGGCCGCCAAAAAGCAGTCGCTGCAAAACGGTGACGTGGTGGAGGTGGGCAAATACAAGATCAAGTTTGTCAATGAAGCGGCTGAGCAAGGTTACGAAAAAACCATGATGGTTCGCCCCAGCATGGCGGCGGCATTGGCTGCGGCACACCAGGCACCACCAGCAGCACGCGCGCCTATTGCGGCACCTGAATCGGGGTTTGGCAGCTTCAGCCGCGCCTCCATTAAAGTGCTCTCGGGTGCAGCGTCGGGCCGCGAGGTACCGCTGACCAAGGTCGTGACCACGATTGGGAAACCAGGTGTCGCGGTCGCGGCCATCACCAAGCGAAATCACGGTTTCGTAGTCCATCACGTCGAGGGGGCTGGTAATCCCACGCTGAATGGTTCACCCATCGGAGTGGATCCAGTTTCACTGAAAAACGGCGATCTGATTGAGCTGGCAGGCACACAGATGCAGTTCATCCAGTCCTGATTCATTTGAGGCTTTTTGTTGACTACCGGGCCGGCTCGGTTCTGACGACCTTTACCTGACTTTTGGGGCGCCACCACACACGTGTTTCGGGGGTTTGATGCAATCCGTTTTGAAGCACTGGCCGCGAATCCTGGTCACCCTGGTGCCGCTGATTATTGCGCTTCTGCATGCCTTTGGCGCTCTTCAAATTGGCGTTCTTCAACGCCTTGACGATATCATTTACGACACCCGGTTGAAGGCCACGATGCCCAAGACCCTGGACGAGCGTATCGTCATCATCGACATTGACGAAAAGAGCCTGGCCGAGGTGGGTCGCTGGCCCTGGGGCCGCAACAAAATGGCCGCGCTCACGGATGAGTTGTTTGATCGGCAGAAGATCGCCATCCTGGGATTTGACATTGTCTTCGCCGAGGCGGACGCTAGCTCAGGCTTGCAAACACTGGAGGCACTGGCTCAAAACGAGCTGAAAGATCAGCCTGCCTTCGTCGAAAAACTGCAAAGTCTTCGCGCCAGCCTGGACTTTGATGCAGCGTTTGCAAAATCACTGGAGAAGCGGCCCATCGTCATGGGCTATTACTTCACCAGTGATCGCGGCGGGCGCACCTCCGGGGTATTGCCCGCACCTGTCATGACGGCTGAGGCTTTGCAGGGTCGTCCCATTAGATTTGCCGCGTTCAGCGGGTTTGGCTCCAACATTGAACAACTGGCCAAAGCGGCGCCCATTGCCGGGCACTTCACGCCGATTGCCGAGCCAGACGGTGTAGTGCGCTCCTTGCCGCTGATTGCCGAGCATCAGGGCAGGTATTACGAATCATTGTCCCTTGCCATGTTTCGAATGCTGGCCGGTTCGCCCGACGTACGTCCTGGCTTTCCGCAAGACCGCCTGATGCCGCGCAATTACCACGGCTTGGAAAGCATCCAGCTCAAGCAGGGCAGCAAGTCGTTGGCGATTCCAGTGGATGAGACAGTGTCGGTGCTCATCCCGTACCGGGGTCTTGGTGGGCCCAACGGCGGCTCGTTCAAGTACTTTTCGGCATCGGATGTAATGTCTAAAGCGCTGCCAGCTGAGTCTTTGAAAGGCAAGATCGTGCTGATGGGCACCACGGCGCCAGGGCTGCAAGACAACCGCACGTCGCCGGTGGGTGACGGCTTCCCCGGGGTCGAGGCGCACGCCAACGTGATTTCCGGGCTGCTCGATAGCAAAGAACTTTACAAGCCGGATTACGCGGTGGGCTACGACGTATTGCTGCTGGTGCTGGTCGGTTTGACGTTGGCTTTCGCTTTGCCGCTTCTGTCCGCCGCACGCGCCATGATTTTGAGCGCTTGTGTTTTGCTGCTGCTGGTGGCTGTCAATTTCTGGCTCTATTTGGCCGCCGGGCTGGTGTTTCTGCTGGCGGCCGCGTTGACCATGACAGCGGCGGCTTTCGCCCTCAACATGAGCTACGGCTACTTTGTCGAGAGCCGCTCCAAACGCGAATTGGCCAATCTCTTTGGCACCTACGTGCCGCCTGAACTGGTGGACGAAATGGTCAAAGACCCCGACAGCTACAGCATGAAGGCCAGCAACAAGGAGATGACCGTGATGTTCTGCGATATGCGGGGCTTCACCAAAATGTCCGAGCAGATGGAACCGACGCAACTGCAGGCGTTGCTGACAGGTGTCTTCAGCCGTTTGACCAGCTTGATTCGCGCCAACCGGGGTACGATTGACAAATACATGGGCGATTGCGTGATGGCGTTTTGGGGAGCGCCAGTTGAGACCAATGAGCATGCCCAGCTTGCCGTGACAGCCGCCATGCAAATGTCACGGGCCATCAAGGAGATCAACGACGATCACCGCAAAAAAGGCATTCCTGAAATTGGCATTGGCATCGGATTGAACACGGGCACGATGTGCGTGGGTGATATGGGTTCCAACATCCGGCGCAGCTACACCGTGATTGGCGATGCCGTCAATTTGGGCTCGCGACTGGAGGGGCTGTCAAAAAACTACGGTGTCGACATCGTGGTGAGCGAAACCACCCGCAGGCTGGCGCCTGGTTTTGCCTGGCAAGAGCTTGACAAAGTCCGCGTCAAGGGCAAAGACCAGGCCGTCGGCATTTTTTACCCGCTCGCCGTTGCGGGCCAGCTGCCCGCAGATTCAATCACCGAGCTTAAAACCTGGGCTAACTTCGTCAAAGCCTATCGTATTCAGGATTGGGACCAGTCCGATGTATTACTGATCAATTTAAGCCGGGCAAATGCAAAAAAATACCTTTACCAACTGTACTCGGAGCGTGTAGCCTCTATGCGCATGCTTCCCTTTGATCCGGAATGGGACGGCGCTACCAACTATGACACTAAATGAGGATGCTCCATGAAGGTTCGTGTGCTGGGCTGCTCAGGCGCCATCGCCAAAGACTGCCGAACAACGTCCTTCCTGATTGACGACGATGTGCTGATTGACGCAGGCACCGGTGTGGGCGATTTGACGCTGGATGAAATGCGCAGGATTGACCAGGTTTTTCTAACGCATTCGCACCTGGACCACATTGCCGCCTTGCCCCTGATGGTCGACGCTTGCGCCGCACGGCGCGTGTCGCCATTGCAGATTCACGCGCTGGCAGGGACGATTGAAGCGCTGCGCACGCATATTTTTAACGACGTGATCTGGCCCGATTTCAGCCGCATTCCCACTCCAGAGGCCCCTTTTGTTTCATTTCATGAGATCAAAACGGGGCAGACTTTGCAACTCAAGGGTAAGCTCATAGAAGTGCTGCCCGCAGTCCACACCGTGCCAGCAGTAGGTTACGCTTTGACGGCTGGCAGTGGCTGTTGGGTGTTCAGCGGCGATACTGAGCGCAACCCGGCCTTTTGGAAGCGCGTCAACGAACTCAATGTCGCCATGCTGGTCATTGAGACCGCCTTCAGCAACCGCGAGAAAGATCTGGCCAAATTGAGCCTGCATCTGTCTCCGATGGTGCTGGCCAGCGAGTTGGACTTCATCTCCCGCGAAAAGAAGTATCCTATCTACATCACACATACCAAGCCGGCGGAAACTGCATTGATCATGGCTGAAATACAAAAATTCGACGAGACCGCGGTCAACGGCCCGAATGTTTCGCACGACATTCGCTGGCTACGCGCGGGCCAAGAGTTTGAAGTATGAGCGCCGTCCTGAAACCCCCTGCTTCCGCAAAATCGCTCGATCAGGCGTTCGTAGACTCCCAGCAGTTGCCCGTTGAAAAGCGGGGGACGACCTTTGAGGCGCTGTTCTACCGCCAGCTTCAACAAGTTACCGCACGCATTCACGAGACCGACAACGTCGAGCAGATCATGCTGGAGGCCAGCCAAGACATCTGCAAGCTCTTGAATGCTGATCGCTTGACGCTGTACCGGGTGACCGAAGACAAAACGTCCATCATCTCCAAAATCAAAACCGGCCTGAACAGCAGCCGGGATTTGAAGCTGCCCATTTCCCCGCAGAGCCTCGCCGGCTACGCCGCCTTCAGCAAAACGCTGATCAATCTGGCCGATGTTTACGATGACGCAGCGCTTAAACAGATTCATTCAGGCTTGATGTTCCTCAAAGAGGTCGACAAACGCTCCGGCTACCGCACCAAGCAAATGCTGGTGGCCCCGATCATCGAGGGCGATATGCTTCATGGTGTTTTGCAAATCATCAATAACAAGAGCAACCAGCCGTTCAGCGATCTGGAAGTTGAAGGCGTTTCCCAGCTTTGCAAAACACTCGCGACCGCGATAAGGCAGCGCGTGCTGAAGGTTGAAGACAGCCCCAAGAAAATACTGACCAAGTACGACGGCCTGGTGACCGACGGCATCATCACCCCTGAAGAACTTCAGCAATGCATTCTGGATGCCCGCGAAGAAGGCAGAACCGTCGAACACCTGCTGATCACCAATTACAACGCCAAGCCCGCGCAAATTGGCCCATCGCTCGCCAAGTTCTTCAGCGTGCCTTATGAGCCGTTCAACCCGGGGCGAATTCGCTCCGAAATGCTCCACGGTGCGTTGAAAAAAGACTTTGTGACGGGCCAAGGCTGGCTGCCGTTGGAGGAATCGCCCGAAGGCCTGGTCATCATGTGCGTAGACCCTGAAGCCGTGCGCGGCTCACGCGTGGTGCCACAGGTATTCCCGAAGATCAATAAATTTGCCTACCGGGTCACTACGCAAGCCGAGTTTGCGGAAACTATGGCGCAGATTTTTGGGGCGGTCGCCGAAGGAGCGTCTATTGACGACCTTCTGGCCGACATGAACGGCGGCCCGATGGACGATGGCTCCAACGACGACTCTTTAGAGTCCGCCGCTGCCGACAACGAGCTGGTCAAGTTCGTCAACAAAGTCATCATCGATGCCTATAACCAAAAGGTGTCAGACATTCACATCGAGCCGATGCCCGGCAAGTTCAAAACCGGCATCCGCTTCAGGATTGACGGCAGCTTGATGCCCTACATCGAAGTGCCTGCACACTACCGCCAGGCAATGGTGACGCGCCTGAAGATCATGTGCGATCTGGACATTTCCGAGCGCCGCAAGCCGCAAGACGGCAAGATCAAATTCAAAAAATACGGCCCGCTGGACATCGAGCTGCGCGTCGCCACCATTCCTTCAGCAGGTGGCGTTGAAGACGTGGTCATGCGTATTCTGGCCGCCGGTGAACCGATTCCGCTGGACAAGTTAGGGCTTACACCTCACAACAAAGAGCGTGTGATTAAAACGGTTGAGAAACCCTATGGCCTGTTTTACGTCTGTGGCCCCACCGGCTCCGGCAAAACCACCACCCTGCACTCCATCCTCAAGCACCTGAACAAGACCGACACCAAGATCTGGACGGCGGAAGACCCTGTCGAGATCACGCAAAAAGGCCTGCGTCAAGTTCAAATCAACCGCAAAGCGGGTATCGACTTCGCCCTCGTCATGCGCGCCTTCTTGCGTGCCGACCCGGACATCATCATGGTCGGCGAGTCGCGCGACAAAGAAACTGTGTCCATGGGCGTAGAAGCCTCGCTCACCGGCCACTTGGTGTTTTCCACCCTGCACACCAACTCCGCGCCCGAATCCATCACCCGCCTGCTGGACATGGGCATGGACCCGTTCAACTTTGCCGACGCCTTGTTAGGCATCCTGGCCCAGCGCCTGGCCAAAAAGCTGTGTGACTGCAAAGAAGGCTATGCCCCCAACGGCTCGGAACTCAAGAAATTTTTAGCCGAATACGCCGAAGAGCTGCGCCATTCCAAAGCGTGGAAGGCCGACTACGAGGGCGAAACCCAAAAGCTGCTCGACCATTGGGTAGAAATCTACGGCCACGACGGCCAGCTTAAGTTTTATCGCCACGTTGGGTGCCCCAAATGCAACAACACCGGCTATAAAGGCCGAATCGGCCTGCATGAGCTGCTGATCGCCGACGACGACATCAAAAAACTCATCCAAGAGCGCGCCCGCGTCGCCGAGATTTTTGCCGCCAGCGTAGAAGGCGGCATGCGCACCCTGAAGATGGACGGCATGGAAAAAATCATGATGGGCCTGACCGACATCAAAATGGTCAGGTCAGTTTGTATCAAGTGACGCAAGTGGTCTGACAAAAATGTCGATATCGCTGCGTCAATCTCCAAAGCCGCCTTCATCACTCGGAAAAACGGACTTTTCGCACAGTTTTCCGCGCAGAACAGACGACATCAAAGCTGGCACGCGACCTGCTTGATAGAACCGTCTAGTTGTTGTTTCTTTCATTTCATCCAAGGAGTTTTTCAATGAAGCGTTCTATGCAAAAGGGTTTTACCCTGATCGAGTTGATGATCGTCGTGGCGATCATCGGTATTTTGGCGGCTGTTGCTTTGCCTGCTTATCAGGATTACACGAAGCGTGCCAAGATGTCGGAGGCAATTTTGGCTGCATCTTCATGCCGCACCAGCATTACTGAGACCATTCAGTCGGCATCCTCCGGTGCGACCATTCTCGCTGGCGGTTGGGGTTGCGAAGTGTCAGCAGGTTCGGGTACAAAATATTTGAGCATTATTGAGACAACAGCGCACTTGAGTACTGCTACTCCAACCACTGGTGGTGCAATGATCACGGTGACGTCGCAAGCTATCGGCGCGGGCGCTGACGGCGAGATCAGGCTTGCGCCCTGCAATGCAGCTGTTAGCACGTTCGCACTTTGCCTGCAGCCTCTCTTGGGAACCACAGTGAACAGTTGGGTTTGTGGACCAGGCGCAACTGCTGCCACCGCAGTTCAGGCCAAATTCCTGCCAGGTTCTTGCCGCGCAACTTGATTTTGTACTGATTTAAAAAGCGGCCTCGGCCGCTTTTTTTATGCACGTTTCACGCGCTCACGCCTCCGGGCTGTTTTTTTTCACCCTGTGTTGGCTTGCCTACGATCACTACCGACCGTGGGTGAATTTTCACTCTGAAATGCTGGCGTTTGCCGGCCTTTTCTGTTTAGTCACAGGCGTGCTGACTTACCGCCGCAAGCTATTGGAATTACCACGGGCCAGCGTTTGGGTTGCCTTGACGGCGCTAGTACCTTGGCTTCAATACGCTACGGGGATCAGCTTGTTTGCAGGTGATGCGCTGGTGTCATCCCTTTACGTGTCAGGCCTCCTTGCTGCAATTTTTGTGGGGTATTCGCTGTGCCAATCTGATGCTGGGCATCAGGAACGTGGAGTGATGGGGCTGATGCACTGCCTCTGGATCGCATCCATGGCCTCAGCAGCCATTGGTTTGGCCCAATGGTTGAATGTGCAGGGCCCGTTGGCCATGTATGTTGTTCAATCTGATCTTGGTGACCGCGCTATGGGAAATCTGGGCCAGGCCAACCAACTTGCAACATTGTTGCTAATGGGCATAGTGGCGTATACCTTAGTCTATGAACGCAAAGTGATTGGCGGCTTAGTTTTGTCAATCGGTATTGGCTTCTTAACCATTGTGTTAGTTCTGACGCAATCGCGCGCTGGGATGCTCAGCGTTCTGATTCTCGCCGCGTTCATGATTTGGAAGACGGGAGCGGTTAGATCGAGAGTTTCCCCCAAAGCGGTCATTTGTTGGGTTCTCAGTTTTTTTATAGGTATTTTTCTGTTGCCGTATTTGAGCGAGACGCTGCTGCTGGCACCGGTGCGCAGCCTAGCCGCAGTTGGCCCTGTGAGCGAGCGTTGGCAAATGTGGCAGCAGGTAGCCTATGCAATACTTCAGTCGCCGTGGGTCGGTTACGGGTGGAACCAGACACCCACTGCCCACGCAGCGGGAGCTATTGCCTTTCCAGGGTCTGTGACATACACCAACGCGCACAACTTTGTAATGGACATGTTGGCATGGAATGGGCTGCCTCTCGGGCTGCTGCTGACCGGCGCTATTGCATACTGGTTTGTAACGCGCGCATTTTCAACGAGGCGCATTGATGCGATTTATGCCATGGCCTGCTTGCTGCCAATCGCGGTGCACAGCATGTTGGAGTACCCGTTTGCCTACGCATACTTTCTGATTGCGTCAGGTTTTATGGTGGGTGTCGTAGAAGCTGCGGCATTGCCGGCCAAAACGGTCAAGTTCGACAACCGATGGGCTTGGGCGTTTTTGGGTTTGTGGGTGTCGGTTTCCAGTTATTTGACGTACGAATACTTCCTGATTGAGGAGGATTTTCGAGTCGTTCGTTTCGAAAACCTTCGGATTGGCGTAACCCCAACGGAATACGAGGTTCCTCACGTCTGGATGGCATCCCACATGGCCGCGATGCTCAAAGCGGGTCGCCAGATTGCGAAGCCCAACATGCTTGCTGCAGATATTGAAAATCTGCGCAGAGCATCAGAGCGGTTTGCCTATGGCGCTGTGCGTTTTCGATACGCTCAAGCTTTGGCGCTCAACGGAAATCCAAAGGAAGCAAGTCACCAAATGGCCATCATTCGGGGGATGTATGGCGAGTTTTACTACGCAGCCTCCAAGGAAGAGCTCCGTCGCTTGCAAACTGAAAAATACCCGCAGCTAGCCAACATTGTTCTGCCGGAATGACTTCGTAGGCCAGAAAATGCGGGCGTGGTCACACTTCTTCCGCTGATTTTATTTATCGTTCCCTGGCTGAACCCCTTCGCTTGGGGGCCGTCGTCAGCAGCAATCCCGCTTTTGATATCTTGGAGTTGCGCCTTGGCCTTGGTGGCGGCAACGGGTTTAAAGCAACAAAAGAAGACTGAGAGTGACCTGATCTTTGCTGTAGCCACAGCATGGATGCTGGCCGCGATAGTGAGCAGCGGGATTGGCCTTTTGCAGTACTTCGGCCTGGCAGACTCGTTGGCCCCCTGGATCAACACCACCGCCCCCGGCGAAGCCTTCGCCAACCTGCGCCAGCGAAATCAGTTCGCTTCATTGACCAACATCGGCCTTATTGCGCTGGCTTGGCTGGCTGGTCGCAGCCGCGTTTCTGGGGGTTGGTTGATTGCTGCGGCGGCACTCCTCGCGGTGGGCAACGCGGCCTCTTCCTCTCGTACAGGCCTGCTGCAACTGCTGATGGTGGCGGCAATGGTCGCGTTGTGGGGCGGGCTACGCCAGCAGTCAGTCCGCAGGGTGATCGTCACTGCGGGCATCGCATACGCCATGGCTTCCGTCGCTTTGCCGCTGCTGATTGGCCTAGAGTTCGGCGGCAGCGGAATCTTGGGGCGGATTAATGACGGAGGAGCGGCTTGCTCCAGCAGGCTGATCCTTTGGCGCAATGTAATTGATTTGATAGCGCTCAAGCCCTGGTTCGGCTGGGGTTGGGGTGAGCTGGACTACGCGCATTTCGTCACCTTGTACCCCGGCCCTCCCAGCGCGCGGTTTTGCGAGATTTTGGACAATGCGCACAACCTGCCGCTGCATTTAGCGGTGGAGTTGGGCGTGCCCTTGGCATTGGCGGTTTGCGCTCTGGGGGTTTGGTTGATGGCACGTGCCAAGCCGTGGCTTGAGCAGGAAGCCACGCGGCAAATGGCGTGGGGCGTGCTGGCGGTGATCTTGCTGCACAGCCTGCTGGAGTACCCGCTGTGGTACGGGCCGTTTCAAATTGCGTTTGGTTTGTGTGTTTGGCTGCTGGTAACGACGCCAGCGCAGTTCAAAGGCGCATTTACTACAAATGTAGTCCAAAATGCTGTTTTGGGCGACTTTGCAGCAAAATATGATAAAAATAGGCCTCTAGCTCTCGTATTTATTAGATTTGTCGCTATATTTAGCATAGCTTTTGTCGCGTATGCGGCGTGGGATTACCATCGAATCAGCCAGATTTACCTCGCTCCCAACCTGCGTTCCGAGGCTTATCGCACGGACACGCTGGCAAAAATTCAAGGCTCGTGGCTGTTTAGAAATCAGGTGCGGTTTGCCGAGCTGACGACCACACCAGTGAATGTAGAAAACGCCGCAAAGATCAACGTCATGGCGCATAACCTGCTGCACTTTTCGCCCGAGGCGCGGGTGGTCGAGAAGCTGATTGACAGTGCTGTTCTGCTGGGTCGCCCTGACGAGGCGCGCTTTTATGCGGTGCGTTACCGGGCGGCGTATCCTGCTGAATATGAGAACTGGCTGAAGACTGCTTCGCCAGCCCGTTAAGCAACGGTGGCGGCGACGAAGCTGCCTGACTTGCCGCCCTGTTTCTCTAGCAGCTTCACATCGTTCATCGTCATACCGCGATCAACGGCTTTGCACATGTCATAAATGGTGAGTAGCGCGACCTGGACGGCGGTGAGGGCCTCCATTTCAACGCCTGTCGGACCAACAGTTTCCACCGTCGCGGTGCAAGTGACGGCGGTAATTTGATCATTGCGCACCGTCTGGAAATCGACCGCGACACGCGTCAACGCCAGCGGGTGGCACAGCGGAATCAGGTCGCTGGTTTTTTTAGCCGCCTGAATGCCAGCAATGCGCGCAATGCCCAGCACGTCGCCCTTTTTGGCGGTGCTTGCTTCGATGATCGCAAGTGTGGGCGGCAGCATGTCGATACGTCCGTATGCGGTGGCTTTGCGGTGCGTGCTGGCTTTGGCGGCCACATCGACCATGTGGGCTTGGCCTTGGTCATCGAAGTGGGTGAGCGTGGGGGTTAGCGTTTGGGAAGTTGAACTCATGGTACAAACTTTACCTTAAGCACATCATTGCCCGAATGAACTCTCATTAACCTCAAGTCTCCAATACCTATGTTTGCAAGCGAATCTTCTTTCTGGGGTGACCGCCTGAAGGCCAGTGGCATCCATTTGGGCATTAGCCTTGTTGTCGCTGCCTTGGCCGCTTTGCTGGTATTTGGAATTTGGTATCCCTACCCTTACCGTGAGATTTCGGGCGGGCGGGAGTTGTTCTTGCTGGTGATCACAGTGGATGTGATTTTGGGGCCGCTTATTACGCTGGCTGTGTTTAACCGCAAAAAGCCGCGATCTGAATTGCGCCGCGATTTGGCAATCGTCGCGCTACTGCAACTCGGCGCATTGGGCTATGGCTTGTGGACGGTTTACGTGGCGCGGCCTGTTCATATGGTGTTTGAGATTGACCGCTTTCGCGTGGTTCATGCGATTGATGTGCCCGAGGAATTGCTGGCAAAAACGCCCGCAGGTGTTGACGCGCTGCCTATCACCGGCCCAACAATGCTCTCGGTGAGGCCATTCAAGAGCAGCACTGAAAGCTTGGATGCGACGATGGCAGCACTTCAAGGCGTGAATTTGGGTGCGCGTCCTGATCTTTGGCAGACTTACGCGGTGGGTAAGCCGGATGTGCTCAAGGTCGCAAAGTCCGCTGTGCTGCTCAAAACGCGCTTTGCCAACCAAGGCAAAGACATTGATGCGCTGCTGGCCAAGGTGAATCGAACGGCGGAAAACACCGCCTACGTTCCATTGGCGGGCCGCAAGTCTTTCTGGACTGTCTTTATCGACCCCGCCACCGCAGAAATAGTGGCCTACCTGCCACTCGATTCATTTTGAAACTTAACCCCAAATCAAGCCGTTCTTCGACCCTTGCTATGGCAGGACAGGCCGCAATCTGGCTCACCGCAACCTGCCTGTCCCTCAGTGGCCTTGCCATCGCACAAACCAGCTCCGGCTCAGCCCAAGACAGCAAATCTCGTTCCTCGACCAGTCAACTCCCCAACCTGGGCGACGGCAGCGACATGACCAGCGGCGATGAGCGGCGCTTGGGGGATCGGATTATTCGGGAGTTGTACCGCGACCCTGATTACATTGACGATCCGGTTTTGCTGGAGTACGTCAACGACATCTGGCAGCCGTTGCTGGCAGCGGCGCGGTTGCGGGGCGATTTGTCGGCGGAGCTGGATGAGCGCTTTGCCTGGGAGATCTTGATGGGGCGGGATCGCTCGGTGAACGCGTTTGCGTTGCCGGGCGGCTACTTTGGCTTGCATTTGGGGCTGGTGGCGGTGGTGGGCAGCCGCGATGAGTTGGCTTCAGTGCTCGGCCATGAGCTGAGCCACGTGACGCAGCGGCATATTTCGCGGTTGATGTCCAAGCAAAGCCAGCAATCGCCGTGGCTGTTGGGGGCGATGATTTTGGGCGTACTGGCGGCGAGCAAGAGCCCGGATGCGGCGAATGCCTTAATCACCGGCGGGCAGGCGGTGGCGGCGCAAAACCAGCTTAACTTTTCGCGCGACATGGAGCGCGAGGCAGACCGCGTGGGTTTTGGCGTGATGACGCAGGCTGGCTTTGATGCGCAAGGCGCGGTAGCGATGTTTGACAAGCTGCAACAGGCTTCGCGCCTGAATGACCGCGGCTCGTTCCCCTACCTGCGCAGCCACCCACTCACCACTGAGCGGATTGCGGATATGGAGTCGCGTGCGGCGCAGTCGCGCGTGAGCAACCCGCCGCCAGCTACAGCGGCTCCAGGCAAAGTGGACTACACGATGGCCCACGCGCTTATCGCCGCGCGCGCCCGGGTGCTGTCGTTCTCGGCGATGGACGATTTCCGAAGCTGGGGGCAGCGTACCGAGGGTGCAAACTTTGCGTCGCAAGCGCCCGCTATTCAGGCCGGTAGTTTGTACGGCGCGGCGTTTGCAGCGCTGAAGCTGCGTGATGCAACAGCGGCTCAGAAACTCTTGGCGAGACTTTCCGATGTCACTCGGGGCGATGGGGCTGCGTCGCGATTGACGCGGCTGTTGGGCGGCGAGATGGCGCTGGCCTTCAATGATGCACCCCAGGCGCTTAAATCGATCGAGGGTTCCGCCCCCCTCAACCCGCGCCGCCCAGAAACACTGCTGGGTGCACAAGCGCTTATTGGCACCAACCAGCCTGCATTGGCGGCGACGCAGTTGCAGACATGGGTGTCTGCGCATCCGCGCGATGCAATGGCCTGGCAACTGCTGTCCAGCGCCTACGCGGCGCAGGGCCAGACGATTCGCGCGGTGCGGGCGGAAGGTGAAAGCCGCGTGGCGGTGTTGGACTATGCGCCAGCGGTTGACCGCTTCAAGGCGGCGCAAACCTTGGCCAAGAACATGCCGAATAAAAGCAGCGCTGACAACATTGAGGCATCGATCATCGACACCCGCGTGCGCCAAGTTGCTCTACTTCTTAAAGAGCAGGCGGTCGAGCGCTGAGTTGATGATGATGCTCATCAGCGAATAGATCAGCGAGCCGATCAGCGCCGCGACAAAGCCGTTGACCTTGAAGCCGTCGAGCACGCTGGCCGCTGCCCAAAACATCAGCGCGTTGATCACGAACAGGAACAAACCCAGCGTGACGAGGGTGACGGGCAGCGTCAACACCACCAAGATTGGCTTTAAGATCGTGTTGAACAGCCCAATCACAAAAGCCGCAATTAAGGCTGATGTAAAGCTGGTCACCACCACGCCGCTGTAGAGGTGCGCCACGGCCAACAGTGCGGCTGCGCTGAGCAACCATTTAAGGATAAGTTTCATCGCCGTGAGGATAGCATTGCATTGCGCGACTCCCACAAAAAAGCCACCGCGCGGGTGGCCTTTTTTAGTGCGTTGACCCGCCGTTCTGGCAGCAGGTCGACCGATCAGATGTACCGCAGATACCGCTTGCTCGGTGCTAAGTCGGCAGTCAAACGCTCCAGCGTTGCACGCAGATCTGTCGCGTCGACCGTCGCGGACGACGTTGCGATCACAGCAACTTTTGCCGCCTGATCCAGCTCAGCTTGCTCGTTGCGCAGTTTGGCGGCTTGATACTCCGCCATGACCCGCGGGTCGTTCAGCGCGCTTTGCCAATAGGCCTCTTCTTCCTGCTTGATCTTGGCGCGCTGCGACCAGCCTTCATAGCGCGTCGCCAGCTTCGCTGCGCCTTGCTTGACCAGGGGCGCGAAAAAGCCCAGCGCGGCGAAGGCGACAGCCCACATGATCACCCAGGTGGCCAACAAATGGCCGTCGGCCCAATTGTCGATCACGCGGTCTGCCACCACCACCAGCGCTGCCACGACTGCGGCAGACAGCAGGGTTGCCAAGGTTTTGGCGGAGTCAAAATTCTTGCCCATCTCGGCGACGGCATTCACCACCGCTTCTGCGCGCACGACACCGGGATGCTCGCTGGGGTAATCGACGGTTACAAAACTGGTCATGATGACATCCTTCCTAAATAGTCCCGCTTCAGTCAAATCGCTTAGCGGTGATTGAATATTAGGGTTTTTACGGATGTGATTCAACTTTATATTGATGATGGGTGATATTCACACTGGTGATTAATTGGCGTAGCTGGACGATAATTAGGCATGAGCGCCGTCAATTTCCGCACTTTCGACTTGAACCTGCTGCGCGTGTTTGACGAGGTCATGCAAGAGCGCAGCCTCACCAAGGCGGCCCACAATCTGGCGTTGACCCAGCCCGCGGTGAGCAACGCCATGCGCCGCTTGCGCGAGACGCTGGGTGACGAGCTGCTGAAGCGAAAAGGCCAAATTCTGGAGGCCACGCCACTGGCCCTGACGATCTGGCCGGCGGTGCGAGAGGCCTTGTCGGGCCTGCAAAGCGCGTTGGTGCCGCGTCAGTTTGATGCGGCCAATGCCAGCAACACGTTTGTGCTGGCGATGGCCGATGCCACCGCCGCTGAACTGATCCCCGGCTTGGTGGCGGTGATGGACATTGACGCGCCCGGCGTCTCGGTACGGGTGGTGCCGCTGACCACACGCGACCCTCGCAAGCTGCTCGAAGAAAGCGGTGCCGACCTGGCGCTGGGCTACTTCCCTGCGGCGCTGGCCGACTTGAGCGCCCGTGCGCAGGTTGGCAAAGGTGTCGCGTTTGCGCACCAGCGGCTGTATGACGGTCACTACGTCTGCGTGATGCGCCAGGGCCACCCGCTGGCCAGCGGGCCGATGACGCTGAGCCGCTTTTGCACCGCACGCCACCTGCTAGTGAGCTTTTCGGGGCGGCCTTTTGGCTTTATCGACGAAGCGTTGGCCTCGCTGGGGCGCAAGCGGCGCGTGGTGTTGACGGTCAACCAATTTTTCACGGCTGGGCGAGTGGTTGCCAACTCGGACTTGCTTACCGTGCTGCCGCGCCATTTCGTCGGCGTGACCGGCATTGCCGACCAGTTTGTCCTGCGCGAGCTACCGTTTGCTGTGCCCACGGTGCATGTGGATGCGCTGTGGCACCATCGGTTCGAAGACGACCCGGCGCACCTGTGGCTGCGCGGTCACCTGCACGCACTGGCGCAAGCGGTGTTTGCCCAGTAGTTGCCCGATACGACAACGATAGCGATAACGGTAGAAGTCCAGGCGCCCGATATGCCCGTCAACATCCAACTGATGTCCGATCTGCACCTTGAAGTGCATCCTCACTTTATGCCCACGCCAGCGCCAGGGGCAGACCTGCTGGTACTGGCAGGCGATATCGGTTCGTACCAGGCAGGCACCAAAATCACCGATGCCGACTTTGGCTTGGCGCGTTTCTCGCCATTGCACGGCTGGCCCACGCCAGTGATCTTCGTGCCCGGCAACCACGAGTACGACACGCTGGACTTTGACACGACCAACACGGGCCTGCGTGAAATCTGTCAGCGGCTGGGCATCGTGTGGCTGGAGCGCGAGGTGATCACCCTGCGTGAATTGATCGGCAATGATGCCCCGGCCATCCGATTTGTGGGCACCACGCTGTGGAGCGATTTTGATGCGCTGGCCCCCACCGACGCGCAAGCCGCGCAGCTCAAAAACCCGCTGGCAGACCAACTCAAAGCGCGCACCAAGGCCTTTTCGGCGGCGAATTTTTACCTGAAAAAAGCCTTCACCACCCGCCATGGCGCGCCTTTTCTGGCTGAGCAGGTGCGTGATCAGGCACTGATTTGCCAAACTTGGCTGCGCGATGCGCTTAATCAACCGTTTGACGGCAGCACCGTCGCCATCACGCACTTTGCCCCCAGTCTCAAAAGCAGCGACCCGCGCTACGGCCTGACCCCCGGCACCGCCGGGTTTTGCAATGCGCTGGACGATTTGCTGCCGCTGGCAGAAGTCTGGTTGCACGGCCACTTGCATTCGCCCAGTGATTACGTCGCCAGCGGTTGCCGCGTGGTGGCGAATCCGCTGGGGTATGTGCGCAAGAACGAGCAGGCTGGGTTTAAGGCGGCTTGCGTGGTGAGGCTGCAAACCTGATTCAAACCATCACCAGCAGAAATCGACTACAAGACCGAGCTTCGATGGCGGATTGATTGGTGAGTGCGTCTGAGCCAAAAAGCCTGCGACGTGGAACTGCGAGCGGTTAAGCGCACACCGCTGTCCGAATATGGTATGCTATAAACTATATAGCTAATTACGCACGTTTTTCGAGAGCTAGAGCCCCAATTGGCTCTGAATTTGACGCTTTTCACCTCATAAACCGCCAATATTAACCTCCAAGTTAATTATTGAGTTAAAACACGCGTAGCCGCCGATTGCAGCGCTTGGGTGAGCGAGTCCAGCACCGCAGAGTCCAGCTTCCAGCAATGCCAGTACAGCGACACGGGCAGCGCAAATTGAGGCGATAGATTCACCAATTGTCCCGTGCGCAGCAAGTCAGCCACCAGCAGCTCGGGCACGACGCTGGCACCCCAACCTGCCAGAACCGCGCGCACTTGGCCCTCGGAGCTGGGCACATAGCGCTGGCTTAGCGTGACGCGATTAAGGCCGCACGCTTTGCTGACAAACTCGGCCTGCAAATCATCTTTGCGGTTGAACGCGATGAACGGCATGGCGCGAAAATTGTGGCGCGTGAGGCCTTGCGGGCAGTGGTCTCCCGCGTAGGCGCTGCTCGCGACGGCGACGTAATTCATCGCCCCCAGCGGCACCACTTTGCAGCCGCGCAGGGCCTGTTTCAACGTCGTGACGCAGCCCAGCACCTGGCCTTCGCGCAGCCAGCCGTGGGTAAAGTCCTGGTCATCGGCAATGATCTCCAGCGGTAGGCCTTGTTGAGCGAGCGCATCCAGCGCAGGTAGCGCCCAGGTGGCGATGCTGTCTGCGTTGATGGCGATGGGCACGCGGTCTTCGTCACGCGCGACCACGCCCGCGCCAGGTGCCAGTTCCTGAAAATCATGCGCCAGATCGGCCCGCAACAGGCGCATCTGCATCGCGTGCTTGAGCAACAACTTGCCCGCTGAAGTGGCCTTGAGCGGGCGCGTTCGCACGATCATCACCGTGCCCACCTGCGCCTCCAGCGCGCGCAAGCGTTGCGACACGGCCGACTGGGTGATCGACAGGCGCACAGCCGCACGCTCAAAGCCGCCTTCTTCAATGATGGCGGCAAGGCATTCGAGGGCGGTGGAATCAAACGGAGTCACTTGGAGGATGTCTACTATTAGTTGTCCTACTAATTTGTGAGTTTATTTCATGTTGCTGTTAATTCAAAGGCAATTGCACGACACTGCGGCCCATGAAAATCATCGTATTAGGCGCAGGCATCATTGGCGTGAGCACGGCATGGCATCTCTTGGAGCGCGGCCATGAGGTCACTGTTGTCGAGCGCCAGCCCGACGCAGCGATGGAAACCAGTTTTGCCAATGCGGCGCAAATTTCCGTAAGCTACTGCGAGCCGTGGGCCAACCGCGATGCGCCGCTGAAGGCGTTGAAGTGGATGTTTCGCGACGACGCTCCGCTGCTGTTTCGCCCGCAGTTTCCTGTGGGTGAGGGCTTGAAGCAATGGCTGTGGGGTGTGAAGTTTCTGGCGCAATGCAATGACGCGGCGTTTGAACGCAATGTGCAGCAAATCGTCGCGCTGGGGGCTTACAGCCACGAGGCGCTGAAAGACGTGGTGAACTCAACCGGCATTGATTACCAGCGACTTGAGCGCGGTATTGCGCACTTCTACACCGATCAAAAGTCATTCGACACTGCCGGTGATGCCGCCACGCTGATGCGCAAATACGGCGTGGATCGCAAGCTGGTGAGCCGTGCCGAACTGCTGAAGATTGAGCCTGCGTTCAAGTCGTTTGGCGATCACATCGTGGGCGGCACCTATACCGCCAGTGACGAGAGTGGCGACGCCCGCGTCTTCACACAATCGCTAGCCAAGCGCTGCATTGCGCGCGGGGCGGAGTTTTTGTATGGACATGACGTTGTGTCGATGGACAAAGCGGGTGGGGCAATCGAGTCGGTCTGCGTGCGCAAGCGCAAGGCAGGCACACAGGATGAGGCGGGGCCACTGCGTGATCTCAAAGCCGATCACTTCGTCGCCGCCTGCGGTTCGTACACTGCGCCGCTATTGCGTACCGTGGGTGTTGACCTGCCGATCTACCCTGGCAAGGGCTACAGCGCCACGTTCAAACTCAAGCGGCCTGAGTTGGCCCCAATGGTCTCGACCATCGACGATGAAATGAAAATCGCCATGAGCCGCCTGGGCGACCACCTGCGCGTGGCCGGCACGATCGAGGTGGGAGACTACAACCTCTCGCTGGACACGCGACTGGCCCGCGCGCGCTGCCAGATGCTGTCTGACCGCATCGAGCAGATTCTGCCCGGCGTGTGTGACACCCGCAACGCCGAACAGGGTGGCACACCCAATTACTGGACCGGCCTGCGCCCCGCCACGCCGACCAACATCCCCTTCATCGGCAAAACCAAAGTGCGCAAACTGTGGGTGAATGCCGGCCACGGCACGCTGGGCTGGACGCACGGTGCGGGCTCGGGCAAGGCGCTGGCAGAGTTGATCAGCGGGCGCACGCCGCCGATGAAATTCGGGTTTTGTTAGACATCTGAGTGACTTGGGCAGGCCTGAATATGCGCTAATCTGCGAGGCTTCAACTCTTGAAAGCCCCACATGATCACCGTCCACCATCTGAATGATTCCCGCTCGCAGCGTGTGCTGTGGCTGCTTGAAGAGCTGGGCGTGCCCTATGACATCAAGCATTACCAGCGCAACCCGCAAACACGGCTGGCACCGCCCGAGCTGATCGCGGTGCATCCGCTGGGCAAGTCACCTGTGATCACGGACGATGGTAAAGACGGCAATATTACGGTGTTTGAATCCGGCGCGATCATTGACTATTTGATCCGCCATCACGGCAGCGGCAGCTTGCAGCCCGCCACGCACACACGGGAGTTTGAGGTGTATCAGCAGTGGATGCACTATGCCGAAGGCTCGGCGATGTTGCCCTTGCTGCTGAAGCTGTACGTGTCGCGCCTGGGCGAAGCGGGTGCGCCGCTGACACCGCGCATTGAAGGTGAGATATCTAACCACCTGGGGTTTGTCAACCAGTCGCTGGGAGGCAAAGAGTGGCTGGTGGGCGACGCCATCACGGGTGCGGACATCCAGATGAGCTTTGTGGGGGAAGTAGCCGGTGCGCGCGGTAACCGCGAGCGCTACCCGCACATCGAAGCCTGGGTCAAGCGCTTTCAGGCCCGCCCCGCCTACCGCAAGGCCATCGAGCGCGGCGGACCCTATGCCTACGGCGGTGCAGCGTCAGTTAGATAGTCAATCAGGCCTTCTTGGCTTTCTTCGTCATGCGCGCCTTGGGTTGACCCACCACTTCCAGCTTCGCATCAATCACACCGGTGCGGATCATGCGGATTTTGCTGGCGGCGCCTGAGGTCAGGTCACCAATGCGGTCTGGTGTGCTCGGGCCACGGTCATTCACGCGAACCACAACGCTCTTGTTGTTCTTGATGTTGGTGACTTTGACCACGGTGCCAAACGGCAGCGTTTTATGGGCCATGGTCATCGCGCCTGCGTTAAAGCGCTCGCCACTGGCTGTTTTGCGGCCATTGAACTTTTTGCCGTAATAGGCGACTTTGCCTTCGGAAGAGTCGGCGCTAGCGGCTTTCTCTGGGGCAGCGGGTGCTGGTGGGGGAGCAGCGGCTGGCGCAGGCGCTGGGGTCGCAGCCGGTGCGGGCGCAGCTGCCGGGGCAGCGGTTTGGGCCGTCGTTTGGGCATTTACCAGCGGGGACAGGGCGATGACGAGGCAAGCAGTGGCGGCTGCCACGAAACGATGGGCCATGAGAAACTCCTGATTGTGTATGTATGAAATCGACTCGACAGGGTGAACAATCACCGTGCGGGCAGCACTTTACCCTAAGGCTTAAACTGGAAGACACATGACACAAACACTCACCATCGATATCGTCTCCGACGTGGTTTGCCCCTGGTGTTACATCGGTAAACGCAAGTTGGAGGCGGCGCTTGCCAGCCCCGAGGCAGCCGGTTTGCCACCCATAGAAATCCGCTGGCATCCGTTTCAACTCAACCCCGACATGCCCTCAGCCGGCGTGCCGCGCAAGCAGTACCTGGAAGACAAGTTTGGCGGGCCTGAACGCGCCGCGGAGATTTATGCGCGAGTGGGTGCAGCGGGTAAGGCGGTCGGGTTGAATTTGAATTTTGATGGCATCAAGCAACAGGCCAATACCCTGCTGGCCCACGCACTGATTGCCTATGCACAGCAGAGCCCGCACAACGACTCAGCCAACACACTGGGCAATGATGTGAAAGAGCGCATCATGAAAGCGTATTTTGTCGACGGTCAATTTATCGGCAGCATTGACGTGCTGGTTGACATTGCAGTTGCAGCGGGCTTGCAAGCCGCTGCGGTGCGCGAGTTTTTAAATGACCCTGCACAGCGCGACGCCGTCTCGCAGGCGGACGCACAGGCCCGCCAGATGGGTGTCAGCGGCGTGCCGTTTTTCATCTTCAATCAGAAGGTGGCCGTATCTGGCGCGCAGGAACCTGCGGCGCTACTGGCGGCGATGCAGCAAGCCCTAAGCGGTTAAGCGGTTAAGTTGTGGCAGATTCCTGACCCGTCAATTCGTATTGCGCGGCGTTGAATCGCCGCGTGTCGAGCCAGTATTGCCAAGTAAAGCCGGGCCACAGCGTGTCGATGTGGCCATCGGCGCTTTGGTACCAGCTATGGCAACCCGTGGACCACACGGTGCCTTTCATTTTTTGCTGAATCGTTGCGTAGTCCTGCGTTTGAGCGGCAGGGCGCAGCTTGAGCGTGGTGTGGCTTGAATCGGTCAGCGACTTCAGGGCCTGGAGGATGTAGTCCACCTGCGCTTCAATCATGAAGATGATGGAGTTGTGACCCAAACCCGTGCTGGGGCCAACCAGCATGAACAGGTTGGGAAACCCGGCAACGCTGATGCCCAAACGGCTGGCGGCGGGTTG
>JANNFW010000803.1:0-1555 GCA_031380235.1 Rhodoferax sp.
CGGTCGTCAGTCGGCCGGTGCGGCGGCGGCAGGAGGGAAAACTAGAGGCTGATCGACAACGCCGCCGAATACCAGGCGCCGGCGTCGTCAAACCAACGGGTGGTGCGGCCCAGCTCCGACTGGGTGTGAATCTCCTCGAAGAGGTTTCTTCCGGTGATGACGATCTGGTCAAGTTTCAGGCCATCTTGCGCAGCGGCAGGCGCGGCCGACGTTGTTTGAGCCCAGGCACTGCTCATCTGAATGATCGCCAGCGATACCGCTGTGGCCAGCAGGCGAGGCTGAAATTGACCAGGCTGTAATGGACGAGTATTGGCGCGAAGGTTATCAGTCATAGGTTCCTTTTAAGTGTCTCGTGTGGTTTTGCAGGATGGAATCTGGCGTAGCGGGCTCAATGCACAAACATGGGGCAGGCGAACTATAGCTTTCAATGCAATCGATTGCATTTAGGGTTTTCCCGCGCAATAAATCTTAATTTTTGCATTGTTTGCTTGAATTGACCCTGAAAATGCAATCGTTCCCATTTTGGGTTTCGCGCAAAATGATGCGGCCCACCAGTCGGCTGTCGCCCGCGCGGCAAGCATTCGATCTCACTCATAATCCTTGCGAGAAACCCAACTCAATTCCAATCCCTGCACCCTGAATGACACGAACGACGAAGGCCAAAGACCAGCCTGAAGCGCGGCAGGTACAGCCCGCTGCAGCCGCGCAGAAATCCGTTAGCACTGCCCGCCTGCAGATGGCCGACATCGCGCGGCTGGCCGGCGTCTCCACCTCCACTGTTTCGCGGGCACTTAGCAAAAATCCGCTGGTGCACGAAAGCACCCGTCAGCGCATCGAGGAGCTGGCCGCTTCGCTGAACTACTCCATCAACGTCGGTGCGCAGAGTTTGCGGCTCAAAGAAAACCGCACCGTCGCGTTGGTGGTGCCCTATGGCCGTGATGGCCGTCAGTCGCTGTCCGACCCTTTCTTTTTGGCCATGCTGGGCAGCATCGCCAACGCGTTGACCGACCACGGCATGCAGATGCTGCTGTCGCGCGTCGATGAAGACCAGTTGGATTCGGTGTCGCAAATCTTTGCCTCCAACCGCGCGGTGGGCGTGATCATCGTGGGCCAGTGGCACAACCACCAGTTACTCAACCAGTTGGCCGTGCGCAACCTGCCTGTGGTCGTGTGGGGTGCGCAGTTGCCCAACCAGCTCTACCGCAGCGTGGGCAGCGATAACGTCTCAGGCGGCCTGCAAGCCACCCGCCACCTGCTGGACACGGGGCGCAAACGCATTGCCTTCTTTGGCGATATCGGCCTGCCTGAGGTGGCCCAGCGTCACCAGGGCTACCTCAAGGCGCACGCTGACGCAAACCTTCGGCCGATTGCTGCGTTGACGGTCTCCATGCCCTTTGTCGCAGCCCAAGCGCAGCTCGTTGTGGCAGATTTTCTCGACAAGAAGAAGCACAGCTTAGATGCCATCTTCGCTGCCAGCGACGTGCTCGCCATGACCGCCATCAGCGCACTGAGCAAGCGCCAGCAGCGAGTGCCCGAAGATGTCGCTGTCGTCGGC
>JANNFW010000808.1:0-13191 GCA_031380235.1 Rhodoferax sp.
TTTGGCTGTCGAACAAATGGGTTTTGGCGGCTGCAATGCTCAAGCCGACCATCTCACCCGGTTGGGCTTGCGTTCTGCCATGCACCACCACGATGATCTTCTCGGTGCCGACTTGCAGCAGAAGTTCAGTTTCAGCGCCGGTCGGCTCCACCACGACAACCTTCGCCGCAAGACCTTGACCTTCACCCACAATAGAAATGTCGCCAGGACGCACGCCGTAACTCACTGACTGGCCTTCGGTGCCCGAGGTGATATCGGGCGCGGGCCATTGGTGCCCTTGCGCCTCAACCCAAGCCCGGCCATCGCCCTTGCGCAGAATGCCAGGCAGCACATTCATCGACGGCGAACCGATGAACTGGGCCACGAACAGATTACCCGGCTTGTCAAACAAGTCCAGCGGTGTACCGATCTGCTCGATGATTCCGTCGTGCATCACCACAATGCGGTCAGCCAGGGTCATGGCTTCAATCTGGTCATGCGTCACGTACACCGTGGTGGTTTTGAGGCGCTGGTGCAAGTCCTTAATTTCTGCCCGCATCGAGACACGCAGCTTCGCATCCAGATTCGACAGCGGCTCGTCGAACAGAAAAACCTTGGGGTCACGCACGATGGCGCGGCCCATCGCCACCCGCTGGCGCTGCCCGCCTGAGAGTTCGCGTGGATAGCGATCCAGCAAGGCATCCAAGTTCAAAATACGCGCAGCATCGCCCACCCGTTTGTCGGTCAAGGCACGGTCGGCATTGCGCAGCTTCAGGCTGAAGGCCATGTTGTCGCGCACCGTCATGTGCGGGTATAGCGCGTAGCTTTGGAACACCATGGCGATATCGCGGTCTTTGGAATCGAGCTCGTTGACTACTTTGTCATCGACCGCTATCTCTCCAGCCGTGATTTCTTCGAGCCCCGCCAGCATGCGCAAGAGCGTGGACTTGCCGCAACCGGATGGGCCCACCAGCACCACAAACTCACCATCGGCGATGTCAAAGCTAATACCGTGAATGATCTTGGTCTTGCCGAAACTCTTCTCGATTTTCCTGAACGATACGGTTGCCATCGGGCTCTGCCTTTTTGTAGAAACTAGCTCTTTACGGCACCAGCCGTCAGGCCCGACACCATGTAGCGTTTGAAGACGTAGTAAATGGCAGCGGGCGGCAGGGCGTAGATAAAACCTGTCGCCATCAACAGCTCCCAAGGCGAGTCGTCCGCCGCCAGAAAATTGCCGAGCGCCACGGCCAAAGTCAGGTCAGTCTCTTTGGACAGCAGCAAGAACGCATACAAATATTCGTTCCATGCCAGTAACAACGAATAGGTGCCCACCGCCACCAGTGACGGCAACATTAAAGGCAAATACACCAGGCGGAACAGTTGAAGCGGGGTGGCACCATCCATCCGCGCGGCCTCGTCCAGCTCAAACGGCAATTTGTCAGACGCCTGCTTAAGCACCCAAATGCAGTACGGCGACGCGATGGTGACCATCGACAAAATCAGCGACCAATGGTTGTTGAGCAGGCCGTACGTTGCCATGGTTTTGTACATCGGCACCGCGAGGAACGCGGCGGGGATGAAGTAAGTGAACAAGGCCATGTTCAGCACGGTGCGTCCACCACGCACCTTTAGGCGACTGATGGCGAAGGCCGCCATGGTGGACACTACCAGCGTGATAGCACCCACGGCGAATGCAATCGTCAGAGAATTGCCAAGCTGCTGCCAAAAGTGGTTGAGGTAAAAGTGCTTCTGGTTAAAGACATGGTCAAAGTTTTGCAGCGTCGGGTTTTTGGGCCACAGGTTGCCGGACGTGGCAGAGTCCCGCTCCGAAATCGCAAAAAGGAACATGTGGTAGACCGGGATGATGGTCCACAGGAACACGGGGATGCCAATCAGCAGCAGCTTGGCTTCGGTGGTGACTTTCTTAAGCGTAATTTTGCTCATTTGCTCAGGCGTTTCATCATGAAATAAACCAGCGGCAAAACCAAGGGCAGCGCGACAACAATGGAAGCCATCGCCACATCGAGTTGATCCAGCCGCAAATACCGAATGCCCAGAGTCGCCAGCACGTGGGTGAGGTCAGCCGGCCCTCCGCCCGTCAGCAGGTACACACTGTTGAAGTCACCCAGCGTCCAGATCATCGACAGGATCAGCGACGTGATGTACAGCGTGCGCATTGACGGCCAGGTGATGAAGCGGAATTTCTGCCACGTCGTAGCGCCGTCCACCGCAGCCGCTTCGTACTGCTCAGCCGGGATCGCCATACGGCCCGCGACCAGAATCAGAGTCCAAAACGGAAGTGACTTCCAAATGTGCATCAGCATCGAGAAACACAGCGCCAGCGTGGGGTCGTTCAACCAATTGGGGCCATCAATTCGGGTCAGCTTGTAGATAGTCTGGTTGATTACACCCCACTCCGGGTTCAGCATGAAGCGCACCGACAAAATGGTGGGGATGGATGGCACGGCCCACGGCAGAATGAACAGCACGGCCAGTATCTTGATCCACCAGCGGGTGTTAACAAAGAAGCCAGAAAGAAACAGCGCGATCGCCATCTTCAGGTTGATCGCCACCACCAGAAAAATCAGGGTGTTGACGACGGTGCGAAAGAATATCGGATCAGCAAAGAGCTTGACGTAGCTCTCGGGGTTACGCGCCAACCACAGGCCGTAGCCCACCGGGAACAACACCAGAATAACGAACACCAGCAGGTAGGGCACCACAAAAATGCGGCCCCACAGCTCGTACTGCGAGAGCGAGCGGGAGCCCGCCCTCGCGGGTGGAAGCGCGGACCCCGCTGTGAGTACTGCGCTGCCGGTTGGCATCAGTTGGCCACAACTTTGATACGGGCGATCATTTCATCCACCGCTTTGTCGACGGGTATTTTTTCAGACAGCACGCGGTTGGCCGCTTTGGCCCAGACGTTTTCGTTGTTCAACACGGTGAACTTGTAGTTCTTGGTGAATTCAAATGGCGAGGTGCCCGCCATGAACTGGTTGTAAACCGCCAGACGATGCGGGTCGCCCTTCCAGAACGCGCTTTGCTGCGCAGCCTTGGTGACGGGAAACCAGCGGCCTAGCGAGCCTTCAACGTAAGGTGTCAAATTGGCATCATCCAGCATGAAGGCCACAAACTTCTTCGCAGCATCCTTGTTCTTGGCTTCCTTGAAGATCACGCCAGTTTTAACCGCGGCGCGGTACACCATCTTGCTGCCATCGGGTTTGTTGGGGAACCCTGCCGTGGCAATTTTTTCGGTGTAATTGGCTTTGGCCGTGTCGCGCTGCGCCTGCGTGAGCGTCTGGTTGTTCATGTCATCGAGCCACTTGGCCGCGATGGAGATGGTGGCATTGTGCGTCATCACCGTGGTCTTGTTGTGGAAGGCGACGTTGTTGTCCGGATCCTTCCAGTTGGTGCTGGAGGGCGGCGTGCAGCCCCGGCTGTAGACGGCGGTGTAGTCGGTCAGCGTGTTGATCAGGCCTTGGCGCACTGCCGGGTCATCCACCAAGAGCTTGCCCGAGTCATTGACCAGCTTCACGTTGTAGGCGTCCATGAAGGTAAGGAATGAGAAGAACGAATCGCTGGAGTCCACGCCCAGCGGCTGGCCAATGCCAAAAGCGCGGGTGCCTGTTTTCTGGCGATAACCGGCCTGTACTTTGTCGCACCAAAAGTCCCAATAGCCTTTCCAGTCCTTGGGAATGTCGGAGTCTTTGAAACCTGACTCGGCGAGCATGTCTTTCCAATACTGGATGTGCATGGTCTGCTGCTTGATCGGGAAGGCGTAGTAGGCGCGCGACTGCGTTGTGTTGTTGAGCAGGAAGGTGGTTGCCAAAGCGGAGGGCTCAAACTTGGCGCGCATCGGATCGATGATGCTGCTCACATCTTCCAGCTTGCCGTCGTAGGCCCATTTGGCGGTGACCTGAAAGTCATACACGTCGCCATAAGCCACGTCAGGCGGGCTGCCTGCATCCATCGCAGCGACGGACTTTGGGATCATTTCCTGCGGTGCGTACAGCGACAGGTCAATTTTTATTTTTGGGTTTTTCGCTTCGAATTTTCTGATGGCAGCATACAGCGCATCATCCTCCGCTTTGTAAAAACCTTTGCCCCACCAGACGGTGAGTTTTTCTTGCGCCTGTGCATGGCCCGACGCGAGCAGCGCCGTGGTCACGCAGGCGGCAGTGGCCAGCAATTTGAATTTCATCGAGGTGTCTCCTTTTGGATGGTTGGCGAGGGGGAAATCAGTTCAGGTCGAACATTGCTATCAAGCGGCTTTAAGACGCAGAGCGGGCTCATTGACCATCGGCAGCCTGCGCCGCGATGCCAACAACTGCTCAATATCTTCATGCGCACCGTCAATCAGCATGCAGATGGCGCGCTCGGCTTTGGCGGGGTTGCGCGCGATCACTGCATCCAGCACGGCGCGGTGCACAGGAAGTGATTTGGCAGGCCCGCCTTTCTTGCTGGTGGACAGCTCAAAGCTGGTGCGCAAGAGCGCGCTCAACGCCTTGCTCATCTGGATCAGCATGCGGTTATGCGAGGCTTTCAGCAGACCTTGGTGAAACGCCAAGTCATGCGTGACGTAGTCGCCGCCTTTGGTCACTGCATGCTTCATTCCGGCGTAGGCGGCTTCAATCTGGGCGATGTCCACATCGGTGGCCCGCAGGGCTGCCAGTTTGACGACGGCAGGCTCCACGACGCGGCGCAAGTCTTGCAGATCGCGGATGAAATCGGGTGTAAGGCCCGCCTTGACCTGCCAAGCGATCACATCGGCATCAAACCAGTTCCATTGGTCAGACGGCAACACGCGCGTGCCTACTTTGGGGCCGGTCAATATCAAACCTTTAGCGACCAGCGACTTCACGGACTCGCGCACCACCGTGCGGCTCACACCCAACTCCTCACACAGCACGGGCTCGGGCGGAATCGACGCGCCCAGTGCATACCGACCTGCGACGATGGCTTCGCCCAGAAAATCGACTGTGTTGCCGTGGACGTTTTTGATCATTGCAACAGTTGCACTCAGGGAACGGGTGTGAGCAGGGGTTTGCCTGCAAAATGCGCCTGCAAATTGCCAAAGGCCAAGTCCGCCATCGCATGGCGGGTTTGCCACGTGGCGCTGGCGATATGCGGCGTGAGCACGACGTTGTCCATGGCGCGCAGGGCTTCGGGCACGTTGGGCTCGTCTTCAAACACATCCAGTGCGGCACCGGCAATCACGCCTTCTTGCAGCGCTTTGATCAAGGCGGTTTGATCCACCACCGAGCCGCGCGCCACGTTGATGAGGTAACCCTGTGGGCCAAGCGCCTTCAAGACGTCCGCGTTGATGAGGCCCTTGGTCGCGGCACCGCCTGGCGTGATCACCATCAAAAAATCAACCTCCGCCGCGAGCGCTGCCGCAGACGGGAAGTAACGGTAAGGAACATCGGCTCGCGCGGTACGTGTGGTGTACGAAATGCTCATGCCAAAGCTGGCAGCACGCGTTGCAATCGCCTGGCCAATCCGGCCCAAGCCGACGATGCCTAAGCGCGCACCACTCACTTTGCGCGCCAGCGGCATCGGGCCACCGGGCCAGCGCCCGTCGCGCACGTATTTGTCAGCCTGCGGAATGCGCCGCGCAATAGATAGCATCAGGCCCAAGCCCATGTCGGCCACTTCATCAGTCAGCACATCGGGCGTGTTGGTGACGGGCACACCACGGGCACGGGCCGCTGCCACGTCGTAGCCGTCGTAGCCAACGCCAAACACGGAAATCATCTCCAACGCAGGCAGTTGGGCGATCAAACTGGCAGGCACTTTGGATTCACCCGAACCGGAAATGGCGCGAATGGAGGGCGCGATCTTGGCAAACGCAGCCGGGTCAGACTCATGCGTGCGGTCATGCACGGTGAATGCAGCCTGCAATGCCTCCATCATGGGAGGCCACAATTTGGCGACGACGAGTACATCTGGCTTTGACAATATGGGCTCCATTGAATGGCGAAGGATTGGGTTTGCAATCCGATAATTATCGTATTACCATACTACGATAAGACCATTCGGGTAAACCCCAAAATTTGAGAGTTGCAATGACCACCACACCGAAAAAACCTGCTTCTGAACTGCGCAGCCAGCAATGGTTTGGCCGCCAAGACCGCGATGGTTTTGCCTACCGCAGTTGGGTCAAGGGCAAGGGCGTGCCGCATGACCAGTTTGATGGTCGCCCCGTCATCGGCATCTGCAATACGTTCAGCGAACTGACACCCTGCAACAGCCACTTTCGCACATTGGCGGAGCAAGTCAAGATTGGGGTTTACGAGGCTGGGGGTTTCCCGCTGGAGTTCCCTGTGATGTCGCTGGGCGAGACGCTGCTGCGGCCCACGGCGATGCTTTACAGAAACCTGGCCAGCATGGATGTGGAGGAGAGCATTCGCGGTAACCCGGTTGATGGCGTAGTGCTGCTGATGGGCTGCGACAAGACCACCCCGTCGCTGCTCATGGGTGCGGCCAGTGTGAACCTGCCCACCATTGGTGTCAGCGGCGGGCCCATGCTGAACGGCAAATGGCGCGGGCAGGAATTGGGCAGCGGCACGGGTGTGTGGAGCATGAGCGAGCAGGTGCGCGCGGGCACTTTGAAGTTGGCCGATTTTTTTGAAGCCGAGAGCTGCATGCACCGCAGCCACGGCCACTGCATGACGATGGGCACCGCCAGTACCATGGCCTGCATGGTTGAAGCGTTGGGCATTGGCCTGCCCGGCAATGCGGCTTACCCGGCGGTGGATGGAAGGCGAAACGTGTTGGCGCGTAACGCCGGGCGGCGCATTGTTGACATGGTGCACACCGACCAAACCATCGCCAAAGTTCTCACGATGGAAGCTTTTGAGAACGCCATTCGCACGTTGGCGGCGATCGGTGGCTCGACCAATGCCGTCATTCACCTGATTGCGATTGCAGGTCGCTTGGGCCTGAAGCTCACCATCGAAGATTTTGACCGGTTGGCCAGCGACTTGCCCTGCTTGGTCAACCTACAGCCCTCAGGCGAGCATTTGATGGAAGACTTCTGCTACGCAGGCGGGCTTCCCGTCGTCATGAAAGAGATTGCGCATTTGCTGCATGGCTATATCGTGACGGCCAGCGGCAAGACCGTGAGCGAAAACAATGCCAACGCGCAGAACTACGATCCACGCGTGATCAAGACCTTCCAGGAACCCTTCAAAGACAAGGCAGGCATCGCTGTGCTGCACGGTAACCTGGCCCCACGCGGTGCCGTCATCAAACCCAGCGCGGCTACCCCTTCGCTGATGGTGCACAAGGGCCGCGCCGTGGTGTTCGAGAACATTGAAGACTTTCATGCCCGCATCGACGACGAGAACTTGGACATTGACGAAACCTGTGTGATGGTGCTCAAAAACTGCGGCCCCAAAGGCTACCCCGGCATGGCCGAGGTGGGCAATATGCCACTGCCCCCTAAAGTTTTGCGAAAGGGTATTACCGACATGGTGCGCATCAGCGATGCACGCATGAGTGGTACGGCCTACGGCACCGTGGTTCTGCACAGTGCCCCTGAAGCTGCTGCGGGTGGCCCGCTGGCCGTGGTGCAAAACGGCGACATGATTGAGCTGAACGTGCCCGAGCGAAAGCTGCATTTGCACATCAGCGACGAAGAGCTGGCGCGACGCTTGAGCCTGTGGAAACAGCCTGCACCACCGATGGCAACGGGTTACTGGAAGCTTTATGTGGATCACGTCTTGCAGGCTGACCAGGGGGCTGATCTGGACTTTTTGGTGGGAATGCGGGGCAGTGCCGTGCCGCGCGACAACCATTAAGCCAGCATGAACGCAGACATCAATTTCGGCCACGCCGGGCGTGTGGTCGTCATCACAGGCGCTGCGCAAGGCATCGGTGCTGCCTGCGCACGCCGATTCAGCCAGGAGCAGGCCAAAGTGGTTTTGCTCGACATAGACAATGTCAAAGGCGAAGTGTTGGCCAAGGAACTCGGCGCAACTTATTTGCATTGCGACGTGGGTGATAAGCAGGAGGTGGAATCGGCAGTGAAAAGAATCCTGCAAACGCACGATCACATCGACGTGCTGGTGAACAACGCGGGCATCTTCAAGGCCGCTGATTTTTTGGAGGTGACGGAGGAAGACTTTGATGCGGTGCTCCGCATCAACCTCAAAGGCTCATTTTTGATGGGCCAGGCGGTCGCGCGCGCAATGGCAAAGGCGGGCAGCGGCAGCATCGTGAACATGAGCTCGGTCAACGCTGTGCTGGCTATTCCCAACATCGCCAGCTATAACGTCAGCAAGGGCGGTATCAACCAGCTTACGCGCGTGATGGCGCTGGCGCTCGCGCCGCACAACATCCGTGTCAACGCCGTCGCCCCCGGCACGATCGCCACCGAGCTGGCGGCCCGCGCCGTGCTGACCAGCGATGAGGCCAAAGCCAAAATTTTGAGCCGCACCCCGATGAAGCGCTTGGGCGAGCCCTCAGAGGTGGCCGACGTCGTCGCTTGGCTGGCCAGCGATGCTGCGAGCTACGTCACCGGCGAGATCGTGGTGGTGGATGGCGGGCGGATGACGTTGAATTACACCGTGGCGGTTTAGGCGCTTTCAAGCCGCTGAAGACGCGGTTTTGCGCACCAACACCGCCTCCTTAATCGGCAAATGAATCAACGCCGCTCCCACGGCCAGCACGATGTCGATGTACCAAACCCAGTCAAAACTTCCCGTCGCTTCGAAGATTTTTCCACCCAGATAGGCCCCCAGAAATCCGCCGACCTGGTGCGTCAGCATGACGACGCCAAACAGTGTGGCCAGATTGGTAGTGCCGAAAAATTTGGCGACCAGACCGACCGTGGGCGGCACCGTGCTTAAAAACGTCAGACCCATCACAGCGGCAAAGGTCAGCAGCACGGGGCCAGTTTTAGGGGCCATTAAAAACACGATCACCGCAATGGCGCGCGAGGCGTAAACGAGCGACAACAGGGACTTCATGCGCCAACGACCCACCGCCCAGCCCATTGCCAGGCTGCCGATGATGTTGAACAGCCCGAGCAATGCCAGCGCCCAACCGCTCCATTGCGTGGGCAGCCCGCAGGCCGCGACAACGCCCGGCAGGTGCGTGCCCAAAAACGCCACGTGAAATCCACACACAAAGAAGCCCGCGCCGAGCATTAGGAAGCTAGGGTTGCGCAGCGCCGCCTTGATGGCCTGCCCGGCATTGACAGGCTTTTGCGCCGCCTGACTGCTGTTGTCGGCCGCAACCGCAGGCTTGGCACCGGCCTTGAAGATGATGGCCGCAGGCAAGGCCAGCAGCACGAACAGCGCCAATATTTGCATCGCATTGGCCCAACCAACGCCTAACAGCAAGGCCCCCGCAATCGGTGCCAGCAGAAATTGCCCGAACGACCCACCCGCGTTAACGACGCCAATCGCCACGCCTTGTTTGTCAGCCGGAATCATGCGGGCCGTGGCCCCCATCAACACGGCTGGCCCGGCGATGCCTGCCCCGCCCGCTGCCAGCACGCCGATGGAGAAAATCAAGCCCATTGTCGTCGTCATGAAAGGCGTGATGAAAGTGCCCAGCGCCACCAGCGCGACGCCGACCAACAGCACCTTCACCGCGCCATACTTATCGGCATAAGCGCCTGCAAAAGGCTGGGTCAAGCCCCAAAAAATTTGCCCAAATGCAAACGCCAGGCTGATGCTGGCCAGCCCCAAGCCTGTCGCGGTGTTGAGGGGGCTTAAAAAAAGCCCCATGGTTTGGCGTGTGCCCATCGTCAACGCGAACACGCTGGCCGCTGCAAGCAGAACCAGCCAGACGGCGTAGTTTTTTGCAGGAGGCTGCGCCGTGTTGGCAGTTGTGGATTGGGGGGACATGAGCGACCTTGCGAAAATGGGGAACAGAGGAGAGATTCATTGTCCTTCAATCACCTACTCGGTGCCTGAAGAGGATGTCGCGGTAAAGTTACCTACCCAATTACACAGATATAGGACATCCTTCATGCGCCTCCTTCACACCATGCTTCGCGTCGGCAACCTGCAGCGCTCGATTGATTTCTACACGAACGTACTTGGCATGACGCTCAACAGAACGAGCGAGAACCCGTCACAAAAGTACTCATTGGCGTTCGTGGGCTATGGCACTAACCCAGACCATGCCGAAATCGAACTCACGTACAACTGGGGGGTTGAAACCTATGAGCCCGGCTCCGCCTTTGGCCACGTCGCACTGGGCGTGCCGGATGCCTACGCCGCGTGCGAGAAGATCAAGGCGGCAGGTGGCAACGTGACGCGCGAGGCCGGGCCCGTCAAAGGCGGCACCACCGTGATCGCTTTTGTGACCGACCCTGACGGCTACAAGATTGAACTGATTCAGCGCGCCGAAAGCGCGGCGGGTGGTGGATTGCGGTAGGTAGACACCAAAGAGTCCTTCAGCCATGCATTTACTACATTTGTAGTAAGTTTGTCGTAAATTCGGCCTATTTTCGCTGATTTTGACCTAAACTGACGAAATTAACAGTCAAATTGGCCTCTAGCTCTCGTATAACAAGCATGAATAGCTATACATAATATAGCAAATAGAAACAATGCCAAGCACTTATCGCGCGCTCAAGCCTTCAAAGCAGGTAGACAGCACCAGCTCAATGATCTCTTCATGGCTGTAGAGCTCGCTCATTTTCAGAAACTCAAGCACCGGGTCGCAAGCACGTGCGTAGATGGTGTACAGCACTGAGATAGCGGGCAATTTTGGATTCAATGAACCTGATTGCTGCGCAGACTCAATCCAGGCTCCCAGGCGATCACTCAAATCCAGCAGGCCGTCCATGTAGTCGCGGTTTTGCATCAGCGTTGCGCGCAGGCTGGAGTTTTGGCTGGGCAACGAGGGCATCTCACCGGCGAGTTTGAGCCCCATCGTCCAGCGCACCACGGCGCGCAGGTTGTTCATGGGGGTATCGGCATCCTGCAAAGTCGCCAAAAAGGCCTGCGCACGCCGCATCACGAGCACCATCGCGGCAGCAGCCAGGTCTTCTTTGCTCGGGAAGTGTTTGTACAGGCTGGCTTTGGCGATACCTACATCGGCGGCCACCTCGTCCACCGTCATCGCCTCAAAACCTTTCTCCGCCAGCAGTCGATTCACGGACTGGATGATGGCCACTTCACGGGCTTGGAGCATCTGCTCTTTGAAGGAAACTTTGATGACGTTGCTGATTTGCATGGCCACAGTATAAGTCAGACGGTCACAAAAAATACGCTATACACGTCAAAATACTGTATAGTCTTTACATGACTAAAGAGTCTGATCATCATTTTTGCAACAGCTTTGGCGGATCTTCGCGATGAAGGTCGCCGTTGTCGGTTCGGGTATTTCTGGCTTGGCTGCGGCTCACACCTTGCACGGCGCGGCTTCGGTCACGCTGTTCGAATCAGGCAGCTATTTTGGCGGCCACACGCACACCGTAGATGTCACGCTGCCCACGCCCAAGGGTGACATCACGCACGGTGTGGACACCGGCTTTTTGGTGTTCAACGACCGCACTTACCCCGAGTTGATCAAGCTGTTCTCCGAGTTGGACGTGACCACCGCCAAGTCAGACATGTCGTTCTCCGTGCAATCGCAGAACTCAAAAAACGGCCAGCGCATCGAGTGGAGCGGTACCAGCCTGAACGCGCTGTTCGCCCAGCGCAGCAACCTCATCAGTTGGCGCTTTTGGCGCATGCTTGGCGACATCCAGCGCTTCAACAGCCTGTGCACGAAGGTGGCGGCGCGCGACACGGACATGCAGATACGCCAAACGGTGGGCGAGTTTTTAAAGGAACACAGATTCAGCAACGAGTTCTGTGATGGCTACTTTTTGCCCATGGCGGCCTGCATCTGGAGCTGCCCCACCGCGCAGATGCTGGAGTTCCCGATGGCCACGATGATTCGCTTTTGCCACAACCATGGCCTGCTGCAAATCACCAACCGCCCACAGTGGTGGACGGTGCAAGGCGGCGCCAAACACTATGTTGAAAAGATCACCGCCCGCATCTCCGACAAGCGGCTGAACACGCCGGTTCGGTCTATTGAACGAATGGGGCCGGAGCTTCCCGGTGAACCCAACCGACGCGTGCGCATCTCGACCGATCACACGCAAGAGTATTTTGATGCCGTCATCATCGCCGCGCACAGCGATGAGGCGCTGGCCTTGCTGAAGGCACCGACTCAACTTGAACGGACTTTGCTCGGCGCCATCAAATACCATGCCAACCGAGCCGTGCTGCACACGGACACCACGGTTTTGCCCAGGCGCAAGGCCGCATGGGCCGCGTGGAACTACGAGCGCGCGATTGCAGACACGAGCGAGTCCTCTGCCCCAGCCGTCTGCCTGCATTACCTCATCAACCGCCTTCAGCCGCTGCCGTGGTCGCAACCCGTGGTGGTGTCACTCAACCCATTGCGCAACATCCCTGAACAGTATGTGCTGGGTCAATTTGCGTATTCGCACCCGGTGTTCGACAGTGCTGCGATCAAGGCCCAGCGCCAAATCCCCTGGTTGCAGGGGCAGCAGAACACCTATTACTGCGGTGCTTGGATGGGCTACGGATTTCATGAAGACGGCCTGAAAGCGGGCCAACTGGCGGCGACACAACTTCTCAACCATCACGGCCAGGCAGTCCCATGAAAACGAACACCCCGGCGCAAGCCTTGATCGGTTTCGGGCAGGTTCGCCACACCCGGCTTCGGCCCGCGCGCAACGCGTTCGCTTACGCAACCTACTTTTTGATGTTGCCAATGCGAAGCCAAAGCAGCCGGCATACTGGGCCCGCAGAAGGTAATGACTCATTGGCAATGAACCGATTTGCGCCGATCAGCTTCTATGACTGCGACCACGGCGATGCCCGCTCCCCCGCACAAGGCGGTGCATTGGGCTGGCTCGATGAGCTCCTGACAGCGCAGGGCATCACCGACGCGACCGGAGAGGCTTGGCTGCACTGCTACCCGCGCGTGTGGGGCTACACCTTTAAACCCGTGAGCTTCTGGTTTTGCCACCGCTCACCTAGCGACCAGAGCGGTGCGCTGCGCGCGATCGTGGTGGAGGTCAACAACACCTTTGGCGAGCGGCATTTTTATGTGCTGGATGGCGCTAAGTACGGTGAAGAAATCTCAGCCAACAAAGCCTTTCACGTCTCGCCGTTTTGCGCCGTTGAAGGCGACTATCGTTTTCGCTTCATGCGCACGGAGTCCGTT
>JANNFW010000043.1:0-1750 GCA_031380235.1 Rhodoferax sp.
GATCAACAGCGCGCAGTTCAACGCGGCGTTTGCACAAGCGCCCAAGCCCGTGTTGCCCGCAGTTGCAGGCGTGTCAATTCCCAGCAGCTTGACGATTGACGGCTCATCCATTGCACTGGCCGTGCAAAACCTGCCGATCAACCTGCGCGGCAAAACGCTGGAGTTCTTCCCCGAATACAATGAGGTGATCGAGACTGCCGGCGCCTTCACGCAAAGCTGGAATGGCGCCGTGTGGAACGCCCGCGTGCCGCTGTCGGTCCAGCGCAGCAATAGCCCGTTGATGATGCCCGTCGTGTTGGCTGCCGATGTGGACGGCACGCGGCAAAGCTACCGCACCGAGATCAAGGTAACCGGCGACTGGCCCAAGCTCGCCGCAGCCGCACAAATGCCGCCTGCGCTGGAGACGGCGTTGAAAGCGAATGCCGCCAGCAGCGCCCCCGCCGGGCCGCCCATCACGCTCATGGCGGCGATTTTGGGCGCCTTGATCGGCGGGCTGATCCTGAACCTGATGCCCTGCGTGTTCCCCGTGCTGGCCATCAAGGTCATGAGCTTCGCGCAACAGGCCGATGATCGCCAGGCTCACAAGAAAAGCGGCCTGGCTTACAGCGCAGGCGTGGTGCTGTCGTTTCTGGCGCTAGGTGGCTTGATGCTGGCCTTGCGCCAGGGCGGCGAGATGCTGGGCTGGGGCTTTCAATTGCAGTCGCCCACCGTGGTGGCCGCCCTGGCGGTACTTTTCACCGTGCTGGGCTTGAACCTGGCGGGCGTGTTTGAGTTTGGCTCGTTCGTGCCCTCTTCCATTGCATCGAAGCAGGCGAAAAACCCGGTGGTCAACTCCTTTTTGTCGGGCGTGCTGGCGGTGGCGATTGCGTCGCCCTGCACCGCGCCGTTCATGGGCGCGTCGCTCGGGCTGGCCATCGGCTTGCCCGCATTTGAGGCGTTGTTGGTGTTCGGCGCGATTGGCGTGGGCATGGCCGTGCCCTACTTGGCCGCCAGTTGGATCCCCGCCGTCGCACGCGCCCTGCCTCGCCCCGGCGCGTGGATGGACACCTTCAGGCGCGTGATGGCCTTCCCCATGTTTGCTACCGTGGTCTGGCTGGTGTGGGTGCTGGGCCAGCAAAGTGGCATCGATGGTGCGGGCGCATTGCTGGCGCTTCTGCTGGTCTTGAGCATGGTGATCTGGGCCTTCACGCTCAAAGGCCGCAGCCGCACGGCGCTCGCCATCTTTTCTGTCGCGCTCCTGGCCACTGCCACGGCCACCCTAGGACCCAACATTTTGAAACCACTAGAGGTCGCATCCGCCGTTGTGCCGGGCGAGCGCTGGCAGGCCTGGCAGCCGGGCCGTGTCGACCAAATTCTGGCGACGGGCCAGCCGGTGTTTGTCGACTTCACCGCCGCTTGGTGTGTCACTTGCCAGTACAACAAGAAAACCACTTTGGCGCACAAAGACGTATTGGCCGACCTTGATAACAAAAACGTCGCCCTGCTGCGCGCCGACTGGACCCGCCGCGACCCCGCCATTACCGCTGCGATACAACAACTTGGCCGCAACGGCGTGCCGGTGTACGTGGTCTACAAGGCTGGCAGCGCACCCGTGGTGATGTCGGAAATTTTGAGTGTGGATGAAGTGCGGGGGGTGTTGGCCAAGCTTTAGGGAAAGCTCTGCACGTTCACTGCGCAGGAGGTGTTGGGGCAGATGCTGGCGGCGCTGGCACAGATACTTGCGGAATTAACGCTGGCCCAATGATCTGGT
>JANNFW010000060.1:0-7495 GCA_031380235.1 Rhodoferax sp.
AAGCCTTCTTTCAGCGCTACCAGCGCGCTGCTGTCGCCCTGCGCGAAGCGGGCGTGGGCGAGGGTGACGTGGTCGCGCTGTTGATGCGCAACGGCCCCGGTCTGCTGGAGCTGATGTTGGCGGCCCGTTGGATTGGCGCTCTGTGGTGCCCGATCAACTGGCACTTCAAGGCGGACGAGGTTCAATACATCTTGAACGACAGCGGGGCCAAGGTGCTGATTGCGGACACCGCACTTTTGGGGAGCTTGTTGGCTGGGCCTGCGGGGCTAAAGCTGGAGGGTATCAACACGTTTGTGACTGCGCGCCACGACGACTCGTCTTTGCTGCCGAGTTGGGCGGCGTATCGTGATGCCGTCATCACACCGGATATTGCGGCCAGCGCACCGCGTGGCGCGATGTTTTATACCTCGGGCACCACGGGTAGACCGAAGGGCATTCGCCGCGCGCCGTCCACGCCCGAGCAAGTTGCGCGCGGCCTGGAGGTGTTGCGCCACTGCCTGGGTTTTGAGCCTGGCATGCGCGCATTGGTCAATGCGCCGATGTACCACAGCGCCCCTACCTCCTATTCGATTGGCTCGTCGCTGGACAACGCGCACCTGTTCATCCAGAGCCGCTTTGATGCCGAAGACACGCTGCGCATGATCGCCCAGCACCGCATCACCCACGCCTACCTGGTGCCCACCATGTTCGTGCGCATGCTGCGCCTGCCCGCCAACGTACGCGCGCAGTACGATTTGACGTCGATACGCTTCGTTGCGTCCACCGGCTCGCCCTGCCCGCCGGATGTCAAGCGCGCGATGATCGAGTGGTGGGGGCCGGTGATTTATGAATCCTACGGAGCCAGCGAGTTGGGCTACATGACCCGGTTGGACAGCCACGAGGCGCTGCGCAAACCCGGCTCCGCAGGCAAGCCGCTGCCGGGTGCGACGGTGGCAATTCTGGACGAACAAGGTACGCCCGTGCCGCACGGCAAAGCTGGGTTGATCTATGTACACCAGCCGGCTTACGCAGATTTCAGCTACATCGGCAATGACGCAGCGCGCCAGAAGATGGAGCGCGGCGGTTTGAAGACGCTGGGCGACATTGGCTATCTGGATGAAGACGGCTTTCTGTTCATCGTGGATCGCTTGGCAGACCTCGTGATCTCAGGCGGTGTCAACATCTACCCCGCAGAAATTGAAGCCGCCTTGCAGATGATGCCCGGCGTGGTGGACTGCGCCGTGTTCGGTATCCCCGACGCGGAGTTTGGTGAGGCGCTGGCCTGCGCCGTGCAGACCTCTCGCGGCATGTCGCTGGATGCTGACGACATACAGGCGTTTTTGAAGCCCCGACTTGCCGCTTACAAGGTGCCCAAGACCATCACCTTCCACGCCGAGATGCCGCGTGAAGACACCGGCAAAATCTTCAAACGCAAATTGCGCGAGCCGTATTGGGCGGGACAGGCCAGGCGCGTTTGACGCATCAGTTCAACGACTCCTCGCGCGCCATGATGCAGATCGCGGACTTAAGCTTCCGCTACGCGCAGGCGGAGGTATTTGCCAATCTGTCGTTTGACATTCCCTGTGGCGTTACGCTGGTGCGGGGTGGTGATAGTCGAGGCAAAACGACACTGATGCGGCTGCTGGCGGGCGATCTGAAACCGCAATCAGGGCGAATTTTGTTAAGCGGTTTGGCTTTGCCGAACCCACCTGAAGTTGAGCGCCAACAAGTGTTTTGGATTGACCCGCGCTCGACCGAGCATGACACCATCAAAGCCCGCGATTACTTTGATCAACAAGCCAACCGGTGGCCTGGTTTTGATCGTCAAGGTCTCCCCGCGTTGATCGAAGGCCTGTCACTGGCCGAGTTTTTGGACAAGCCGCTGTACATGCTGTCCACCGGCTCTAAACGCAAAGTCTGGCTGGCAGCCGCCTTCGCCTCGCATGCGCCTGTCGCGTTGCTGGACGACCCGTTTGCCGCACTCGACAAACCCTCCATCCGCTTTGTGACGGAAGTGTTGCGAGGGCTTGCCCTACAAACCCGACGCGCGGTGGTGATGACGGGTTATGACGCGCCTGACAACGTGCCGCTAGCAGGGTTTATCGATTTGGGTGCATGATCAGAGGAGTGGGAGCGCGTAGAAAGATTTGCGAATCTGGCGCGACCAAGCCAGCATGTCTTTACTCAACACTTTACTCAACAGGTCTTCACTTTAAGGCCCTCAATTTATGTCCGACCTCAACTCAAACACGATGCGACGTGCCGCAGCGCCTGCAAGCTTTTTCGCCCGATCTCGGCGGGCAATAACCCATCGCGCCATCGTGGCGATGTCACTGGTGATGGCGGCTTCAAGCCATGCGCAGGCACCTGCCAAACCAGCGCTGGCCGACGCGAACATTGCCACCGCCACCGTTAAGGCTACCGCCAAGGCCACCTTCGCAGGCGGTTGTTTCTGGTGCGTCGAATCCGACTTTGACAAAGTGCCGGGCGTGATCTCCACCACCTCCGGCTACATTGGCGGCAAAACGGCCAAGCCGACTTATGAGCAGGTGTCAGGCCACGGCACGGGCCATGCCGAGGCGGTGGAGATTGTGTTTGATCCGGCAAAAGTCAGCTACGCGCAATTGGTTGAGCACTTTTGGCGCACGATTGACCCCACCACCAAAGACCAGCAGTTTTGTGACCGGGGCTCGCCCCAACCGCACGGCGATTTTTGCGCAGGACGCACAGCAGTTGAAGATTGCGCAAGACTCCCGAAGCGCGTTGGAGAAGTCAAAACCGTTCAAGGAGCCCATCGTCACCGAAGTGGTGCAGGCCAGCGCGTTTTACCCGGCCGAGGGCTATCACCAAGACTATTATTTGAAAAATCCAGTGCGCTACAAATACTACCGCAGCAGTTGTGGCCGCGATGCGCGGTTGAAGCAGTTGTGGGGCGACAAGGCTGCACTGTGAAGCACTACAGCGCAAGCGAGATTGCTATTAATTACATATCAAACTATTTAATATATCCGAGAGCTAGAAGCGTATTTTGTTGATATTTTCGATATTTTGATGAATTCTCGATATAAATTAACCCGTAGGTTAATTTTTCGATCAGTTTTGAATCAATTCACGCCAGCGCGCTGACAATTTCCCCCAACCGATTGAACGCCCGCGCCACGTCTTCGGTATGGGGCCAACCGCAGTTCAAACGCAGGTAAGAGTCAAAGCGCTGCGAGTTGGTGAAGATTGAGCCTGGCGCAATCAGAATCTGCTCTTTCAGCGCGGCGTCGAACACGCGAGCGCTGTTGAGCTGATCGGGCAGCTCGACCCACAGCGCCAAGCCGCCGTTGGGCACGTTCAGGCGTGTGCCTGCGGGGAAGCTGCTGGCAATCGCTTCGGCGGTTTTCTCGCGCTGCGCCGCAAGCAGGCCGCGCAGGCGGCGCAGGTGGCGGTCATACGCGGGCGAGGCGATGTAGTCGGCTGCGGCAAGCTGGGTCAGCTCTTCATTGCCGCGCGTCTGTGCGAATTTGAGCATCTCCACCCGCGCGCGCCAGCGCCCCGCGCTCATCCAGCCGACACGCAGACCCGGTGCGAGGATTTTGTGCAGCGAGGCGCAGTAAATCACGTTGCCCGTCGTGTCCCATGACTTCATCGCGCGCAGTGGCGTGTCACCGGTCAATGTGCTGTTCACCAGGTCGCTGTAGGTGTCGTCTTCGATCAAGGCCACGCTGCTGGCTTCGCACAGCGCCACCAGGCGCTGCTTGTGGCTGTCCGGCATGATGCTGCCCAGCGGGTTTTGCAAGTGTGGCACGACCACTACGGCCTTGATGCCAGGGTAGGTTTGCAGTGCGAGTTCGAGCGCGTCGATGGAGATGCCGGTTCGCGGACTGGTGGGGATCTCCAGCGCGCGCAGGCCCAAGGTCTCCAGCGCTTGCAGCAGGCCGTAAAAGGTAGGCGACTCCACGGCGACGGTGTCGCCCGGCTGGGCCACCGCGCGCAGGGCGAGGTTCAGTGCCTCGATGCAGCCGTTGGTGATCTGCACATCATCCGGCGACAAGGTCAAGCCCAAGTTCAGCGCGCGTTTGGCCAGCACTTCGCGAAAGTGCGGGTTGCCTCTTGCAGACGTTGCGCTCACCAGCAGGTTGGGGTGTGTGCGCAGCACCCGCATGGCCGCCTGGCGCAGGGCCTCGGCTGGGTACAGCTCTGGCGCGCAGCGGGCGGCAGATAAGTTGATTTTTACCGGGTGCTGCCGACCCCGTGCCACAAAGTCGGACACGCGCGCGTGGACACCCACAAACTGCGCCGGGTCGGGCATGGCTTTCATCGGGGGCTCGGCACACATGGCAATTTGGCTGCGCTTGGGGCGGCGCACAAAGTAGCCGGAGCGGGGTCGCGCCTCCAGCCAGCCCTCGCTTTCCAGATGGCGGCTCAATTGCAAGGCGGTGGACAGGCTCACGTCGTGTTGGCGCATCAACACGCGCAGCGAGGGCATGCGGTCGCCGGGCATCAATGAGCCCGCATCAATCGCGCCTCGATAGTGGGTCGCCAGGCGCTGGTAGAGAGGCGTGGGCGAAGCGGTGGGCAGGCTGGTCATGTTGAGCGAGGTCATGGTGAATGATCCTTGAGTCAGCGCACAGAAAACAGATACAGAAACATCAAAACCGTACCGTAACAGATCGGCTTTGCTGATGCTGTTCTGGTCAAAACTTCCCGCGACTGTGGCTGTTTTGTGAACCGCCAAACGTTCAAAATTTCTGCCAGGTCAAGCCGCAGGGGCAGGGCCAATCAGCCGCAGTGAAACGCGGGAACAGGGCTCATCATGCAGACGGATCAAAACAGCCACACATCAGATTTCACGCTGCTGCACGGCCAGTCCATTGGCCTGCAACTCAAGCGCGGCGAGGTGCTGAGCGTGCGCGCGGGCCGCGTGGTAGTGATGCGGCGCATCCGGCTTGACAACGAATCACTGGTGCTGACAACGCCCTGCGCGCGAGGCGGCGTTTATGAGGCAACGACATCCGAGTGGGTGGACGTTCGCGCCGCGCAAGCTGCTACGGTGCGGGTAACAGCCGTCTCACCCAGCTTAGTCGTACGTCCGTCACTGAAGTTTTGGCAAAACTGGCAACTAGATTTCAGATTTACTACAATTGTAGTGAACTATCATGAAAAAATTAACCTCGGAGTTGGTTTTCGCTCAAAAATGCCAAAACTGGGTAAATTATGAACGTTTTACCACTCTAGCTCTCACAGATTAGGCGTAATAAGCTATTTATATAATAGCAATATCAAGTCGCCCAGATACGTGGACTGACCGCTGGCATGTCCCACAGCTCAGCCCGCCACGCCGCCCAAATGCCTCTGAGCAACTGCATCGCAGGCTCGACCACGGGTGCGAGCGCGCGCACGACGATCACGCGGTCATTCGGGCTGGTGGCTCCCGCCGTGGTTCGCAGAGGATGCCCATCAATGACAGCGCGGGCGGCATCCAGCGCCTGCTGTTTGCGGGCTCGACCCAGCTTGCTGCCCGTGACAAAGAAGATCGAGGCCATGCAGCAGTTGCCGCCTAGGCCGACCGGGCCTCTCATCAAGCGGGTGTCGGCTGCATCCAGCAAACCGCGCTCCAGCCACACGCCGGGCACTTCGATGTACTGGCGGAAACGGCCTTGCTCAAATGGCAGCGCCGCGTGCGGCAGGCCAAAGGCGGTCACGTCCCAGCCGATGAATTCAGCGTCTTGATCAAGCTCGATACGCAGTTGGTTCTCCCCCAGGCAGCGGTTGTAGCAAATCGCTTCCATCGGCAACCATTCCAAGCGGGATTGGTCGTGCAATTGGATGTGCGTGCGTTGCAGCGCCAGCTCACCCTCTGATTTGTAGAAGCGCGTCGCCCCAGGCGTGGTGATCAGGCCGTGCGATGCGCCGCTGGCGGTGACATTAATGTTCAACGTGTCGCCACCGACCAGGCCGCCCGGCGGGTGTACCAACACGTTGTGGCAAACGGCATCGCCTTCGGGGTACAGGCTTTGCAGGATGCGCAGCGGGCCATCGTGCTGGTGGCGTGCTAGGGTTTTGTACGACGTTTGGTACGGCGCTTCGTGGGCGGTTTGGGTGTATTCGAGATTGAGGTGAGCGTGCCAGGGCATAGAGGGAGTGTAATTTCGCTTGTGCCACTCAAATTTATCCTTCAAAATGTCAATTTGAGAAAATGAAAGATAAAATCGCCTCGCCATGATGTACCAAACCTTGACTGAAGCGCAGTTAAAGCAGCAAATCGACGCAGAACAAGCCTTTGCGGCGTGGCAGGACGCGGCCACCAAAGCCCGCGATTTTGCGGGCGGCATGCACTGGAAAACCGTTGCAAGCAAAGAGTATCTTTACAAGAGCCTGGATCGAAAAGGCAACGCCAAATCGCTCGGTGTGCGAAGTGATGGAACAGAGGCTATTGAGCAGCACTTTCATGCGCAAAAGGCACTCTACAAAACCCGCATGCAGTCTTTGGTCGACACGCTTGCAACCCACAGCAAAATCAATGCAGCACTGCGCTTGGGCTCCGCCCCGAGCATCGTGGCCGAGCTGTGTACGCGGCTGCACAGTGTGGGGTTGATGGGGCAAAGCCTGATGGTCATTGGCACTAACAGCCTGTTTGCCTACGAGGCAATGGCTGGCGTGCGTTTTGCGCGCGACATACTGGCCACGACGGACATCGACTTGCTGTGGGATCACAAGGCCCGCGTGCGTTTGGCGACGTTCGGCAAAACGCCAGACGACGCGCCGGATGGGGTCATGGAGCCCAGTCTTTTGGCGATTCTGCAAAAGGTCGATAAAACCTTTCAAGTGGTGCAAGGGCAGAGCTTTCGTGCGGCGAACGACAAAGGCTACATGGTGGATTTGATCCGCCAGATGCCCAATCCGCCTTGGAAAGATGAGCCAGACCGGTTCTTCGCAGACGGCGACCTCATTGCCACCGATATCTGGAACATGAAGTGGTTGCTCAATGCGCCGCGCGTCCAGCAAACCGCCATTGCCCTGAATGGCAGCATGTTCCCCATTTGTGCGCCTGACCCGCGTGCATACGCCATGTTCAAGCTGTGGCTGGGAGAGTCCGTGGAGCGTAACCCACTCAAAAAATCACGCGACTTGGCGCAAGCGCTGACGCTGGCGGCGTTGGTGAAGGACAAGCTACCGCATCTGGCTAAAAACTGGAACCATATCAGCTCGTTTCCGGCTGAAATTGCCCGAGACGCTCTGACGAAACTGCTATAAATACCGAGTTGATGTCAAGTATTCTGCGAACCTCTGTGCGCCCAGCCGGTGGTGTGGTTCTCAATCGCGCTGAACAGCTCGTACATCGCCATCGCCATCGCGCCGACGACCAAGAGGCCCGCAAAGGCCAGGCCCATTTGCATCGACGAGCCTGCTGATATCAACAGGTAGCCAATGCCTTCGTTGGCGGCGGTCATCTCGGATACCGTGGTGCCGACGAAAGCCAGCGTGATGGCGACTTTGAGCGAGCCATAGAAGTACGGCATCGAGCGCG
>JANNFW010000074.1:0-9027 GCA_031380235.1 Rhodoferax sp.
AAAAATTGACCTCTAGCTTCAAACCGGTCCGTGAAGTTATGCGAACGAAGATCGCCGTGTACGCAGGCGGGCGAAACACCACTCAGCAACAAATTTCAGAGCAAGTGAAGCAACGCCTAGTGAATGTTGTCGGCGATAGCATTTGAGAGTCTGACCTGGCCCCCCAATTTGGCCACGCGTCGTCCATTTTTTTAACCCCTTCACCACCCCTTCACCACCCCCTCACAACAACCCCGCCAACAACTGCGCCACATGCACTGCCTCGCGCTGCGCGCCATCACGAATCTGATGCCTGCAACTGGTGCCATCGGCGACGATGATGGCTGTGGGGTGTTGGCGCACTGCGGGTAGCAGGGTCAGCTCGGCCATTTGCATGGAGACATCGTAGTGACTGGCTTCGTAGCCGAAGCTGCCGGCCATGCCGCAGCAGCTCGATTCGATCAACTGGGGGTTGGCGCCGGGGATCAGGCGCAGCACCTCCATGATGGGGCCGACGGCATCGAAGGCTTTTTGATGGCAGTGGCCGTGCAGCAGGATGGGTTGGGCTGCTGGTTTGAATACGGTTTTTAGTGCGTCTAGCTTGCCTGCTTTGAAATCACGGGCGAGAAATTCCTCAAACAGCAGGGCGTGTTCGCTCACCTTCTTGGCCGCACCGCGAAGACCGGGTAGCTCATCAAGGCCTAATACCAGCGCCTCATCACGCAGGGTGAGCAGGCACGAGGGTTCCAGGCCGACGATGGGGATGCCTTTTTCTGCAAAAGGCAGCAGCGAGCGCACCAACTCAGCGGCTTTAGCGCGCGCTTCATCCACCATGCCACTGGCCAAATAGGTTCTGCCGCAACACAGTGGTTTTCGGTTAACTCCTTTTTTAGTAGCTACGTGTGTTTGGAATCCGAGAGCTAGCAGCACTTTCAATGCTGAATTTGCAATATTTGACTCAAAATACCCATTAAAGGTATCTACGAATAGCACCACCGGTATGGCGGCGGCAAGCAGTTCTTCGCGTGACGCGCTGACGTGTGCGGTGTTGAAAAAATGCGTCGATTGCCACTGCGGCAGGCTGCGTTTTGCCGACAGCCCCAGCAGCTTCTCGCTTAAGCGCGCAAGGCCCGGAACTTTGTCGCGCAGGTTCAGCAGCGGGGCCAAGCGGCTGGCCCAGCGTGCGTATGCGGGCAGGTGGGCGATGAGTTTGTCTTTGACGGTATAGCCGTGTTTGGCTTTGTAGTGATGGAGGAACTCGACCTTCATCTTGGCCATGTCCACGCCCGTGGGGCAATCACGTTTGCAGCCTTTGCAGCCGACGCACAAGTCCATCGCTTCGTGAACGGCATCGCTGGTGAAGGCGTCTTCTGACTTCAGCCCTTCAAGCTGACCGCTCAATGCCAGTCGCAACGTGTTGGCCCGCCCTCGTGTAAGGTGTTTTTCGTCACGCGTCACACGGTAGCTCGGGCACATGGTGCCCGCATCGAACTTGCGGCAGTGCCCATTGTTGTTGCACATCTCCACGGCCTTGGCAAAACCCTGCGCGGGGTCGCCACCGCTGCCGGGCTCGGTGGTCTGCTCAGTGACGGGGTTGTTCTGCACGTTCCACGCCGACCAATCCAACGCGGTTTTCAGGGGGATGACTTTGTAGCTGGGCGCAAAGCGCATTAGCGTGGTGTCATCCATCTTGGGCGGGTTGACGATGCGCTGTGGGCACAGCAGGTTGAGCGGATCCATCATCTGCTTGATCTGCGCGAAGGCCTTTGTGACGCCAGCGCCAAACTGCCACTCGATCCACTCGCCACGGCACAGGCCATCGCCATGCTCGCCGCTGTACGCACCTTTGTATTTGCGCACCAACTCGCTGGCCTCTTCGGCGATGGCGCGCATCTTGGTGGCGCCTTCCCGCCGCATGTCGAGAATGGGCCGCACGTGCAGCGTGCCCACAGAGGCATGCGCGTACCAGGTGCCGCGGCTGCCATGTTTGCGAAACACCTGGGTGAGCGCATCGGTGTACTCGGCCAGGCTCTCCAACGGCACGGCGCAGTCTTCAATAAAACTCACCGGCTTGCCGTCGCCCTTCAGGCTCATCATGATGTTCAGGCCGGCCTTGCGCACCTCCCACAGGTTTTTTTGCGGCGCGTCGTCAGTCATCTCCACCACGCTGCCGGGTAGGCCCAGGTCGCCCATCAATTCGACCAGTTGTTTAAGTTTAGGCAGCAGATCAGCCTTGTTCGCACCAGAAAACTCCACCAGCAAGATCGCATCCGGCTGGCCCACCAGGGCGGTCTTGATGGTCGGCGCAAAGGCAGGGTTTTGCAGGGAGAGTTCGATCATCGTGCGATCAACGAGCTCAACGGCGGTCAGCGTCGCACCCAGGCTTCCTGCACCTAACTTCACGATGTGCTGCGCGCTGTCCATCGCCTTATAAAACTCAGGAAAATTCACCACACCCAGCACCTTGGCGCGAGGTAATTCCGTCAGTTGCAGCGTGAGCGATTGCGTGAGGGCCAGCGTGCCTTCGCTTCCCACCAACAGATGCGCGAGATTGACTGAGCCATCAGCGCTGTAGGGCCGCTCGCTCATCGGGTTGAAGATGTCGAGGTTGTAGCCGCCCACGCGGCGCAGCACGCGCGGCCAATGGGCTTCGATGTCCGCGCGATGCTGTTCGCACAAGGTCTGCACCGCCAGCCCAATGCTGCGCGCGTGGCCCTTTGATTGGTCAAAGCGGCCCATATCGATCAAGCTGCCATCTGACAGCCACGCCCTGGCTCCAATCACGTTATGCACCATGTTGCCGTAGGCGATGGAGCGGCTGCCGCAAGAGTTGTTGCCCGCCATGCCGCCCAAGGTCGCCTGCGCGCTGGTGGACACATCCACCGGGTACCACAGGCCGTGCTTCTTGAGCGCGGCGTTCAAATGATCCAGCACCAAGCCGGGCTCAACTTCCGCCGTGCGCTGGTCAACATCCACATTCAGGATGTTGCGCACATGCTTGCTGTGATCCACCACCAGGCCCGCGCCCACGGTTTGCCCGCATTGGCTGGTGCCGCCGCCACGCGGCACGATGGGTACTTTTAAATCACGGCATATGTCCAGCGCAAGCTTCACATCGGCGGCGTTGCGTGGCACAAAGGCACCGACGGGCATCTGCTGGTAGATTGAGGCATCGGTGGCATAGCGGCCTTTGTCAGCAGCGCTGAACAGCACCTCGCCCTGAGTTTCAGCGGCCAGCCGCGCGGCGAGGCGGCCCGCCACCTCGTTACTGATGCGCGCTACCGCGTCATAGTGGGGCTTGGCAAACTGTTGTGCGGGTTTGGGTGAGGCTATGGCGTTCATGATGGATGTGGTTTGCCCTCACTGTAGCGCGACACGCCTGTGCAAGAATCAGATTGACCTATCTCAATCACCCAATGCCCGCCCCCATGCTGACACTCAATTTCCACCCCAGCGGCCGCCACTTCTTGCAGATCCCCGGCCCCTCGCCCGTGCCAGACCGCATTCTGCGCGCGATGAGCTTGCCCACCATCGACCACCGAGGGCCAGAGTTTGGCGCGCTGGGCTTGAAGGTGCTGGCCGACATCAAACAGATTTTTCAGACCACGCAGCCCGTCATCATCTACCCGGCTTCGGGCACGGCTGCGTGGGAGGCGGCTTTGGTCAACGTGCTCAACACTGGCGACCATGTACTGATGTACGAGACTGGCCATTTCGCCGCCCTGTGGCAAAAGCTGGCATCGCGCCTGGGGCTCAAAACAGAAGTGATGAAAGACCCTAGCGCTGATGTCTGGCGGCACAGCGTTCGCGCTGACCTGATTGAAGCGCGCCTGAAGGTCGACTCCGCGCACGCCATCCGCGCGGTGTGCGTCGTCCACAACGAAACGTCCACCGGCGTGACCAGCAACATCGCCGCCGTGCGCAAGGCGATTGATGCGGCAAAGCACCCCGCGCTGCTGCTGGTGGACACCGTCTCTGGCGTGGGCGCGGCTGATTACCGCCACGATGCCTGGGGCGTGGACGTGAGCATTGGTGGATCACAAAAAGGGCTGATGCTGCCGCCGGGTATCAGCTTCAACGCGGTATCGCAAAAGGCCATCGCCGCCAGCAAGACCGCGACTCAGCCCAAGGCCTTTTGGGCCTGGGATGAGTTCATCGAAATGAACAAGACCGGCTACTTTCCCACCACGCCCAACACCAACCTGCTTTACGCCCTGAGTGAGGCCTGCGACATGATGTTGGCGCAGGGGCTGGAGGTCGTCTTTGCGCGGCATCAGCGCTGGGCTGAGGGCGTGCGCGGTGCGGTGCGCGCGTGGGGCCTGCAAACTCAATGCGCCGATGCAACCGTGCATTCCCCCATATTGACTGGCGTGATGATGCCCGAGGGTGTCGATGCCGACGCGGTACGCAAGATCATTTACGACCGCTTCGATTGCTCGCTGGGCACGGGCTTGGGCAAGCTCAAGGGCAAGATGTTTCGCATCGGCCATTTGGGCGACAGCAATGATTTGACCTTGATCGCTGCACTGGCCGCCTGCGAGATGGGCCTGAAGCTGGCGGGCGTAAAGCTGGCCGGTTCAGGCGTGCAAACGGCCATGGATTACTTCGCAAGCCACGCCGCTGTAGTGCCCGACCGCAAAGCGGCCTAGCTCGATTGGAAGTCAATCAAAACAACTGGAGACATCCTCATGAAACGCAGAGTCTTTATGAACGCGGGCGTGGCGGCAGCCAGCCTTGCCTCGCCCATGCTGAGGGCGCAAACCTTGCCCACGGGCAGTGTACGCATCGTGGTCGGATTTCCGCCCGGCGGTGGCACCGATGCGCTGGCGCGGGTGGTGGGTCAAAAGCTCTCGGTGATGTGGAACACGCCCGTCGTGATTGAAAACAAGGCAGGCGCAGCCGGTGTGATCGCCGCTGATTACGTGGCCAAGCAGCCGGGTGACGGCAACACGCTGCTGATGGCGCACATCAACAGCCACGCGCTGGCACCCGCCTTGGGCACCAAGCTTGGCTACAACGCGCAGACCGACTTTGTGCCCATCAGCATGGTGGGCGTCACGCCGAATATCTTGATCTGCAATGTCGATCAACCTGCCAAAACGGTGAAGGATCTGGTCGCGCTGTGCAAAGCCAAGCCGGGCCAGATCAGCTTTGCGTCAGCAGGCGGTGGCTCCGCGCAGCACTTTGCATTGGAGATGTTCAAGCTGCAGGCCAAAATTTTTGCGCTGCACATTCCGTATCGCGGCTCTGGCCCGGCCATCATCGACCTGATCGGTGGGCAGGTGAACTATTGTTTCGAAACCATGACCTCGGCCACGCCCCACATCAAAGGCGGCAAGGCGATTGCGCTGGCTCAAACCCGGCTCAAACGCGCCAAAGGCCACCCCACCGTGCCGACCATGGACGAGTCTGGCTTCAAAGACTTTGAAGCCACCGTGTGGTACGGCCTGATGGGCCCCGCCAAAATGGCCGCCGCGATGGTGGCGCGCATGAACGAAGACATCAACAAAGTGCTGGCCATGCCCGATGTGCAGGAAAAAATGGAGCAGTACGGTGCCGAAGACGGTGGCGGCAGCACCGAGAAATTCGCCAACTTCATCAAGGCCGAGCAGGTGAAGTGGGCGCAGGTGGCGGCGGATGCGAAGGTGCGGGCAGATACGTAGGCTTGGCGGGTGCACGCTGACGCATTGCGTCCGGTACTCAAAAGTGGTACCATTCTAAAATGAAGCGAAGGCATCAGCGAATTGTCGAATTGATCTTTTCGAGGCCGACCAGCGGCAATGTCCAGTGGCGTGATGTTGAGGGTCTGTTCGTTGAGCTGGGTGCAGAAATTGAAGAACGGGCGGGCAGCCGGGTTTCCGTTGTTTTGTTTGGCGAGGTGCGGGTTTTCCACCGTCCACACCCGTCGCCCAACACGGACAAAGGCGCAGTGGCCGCAATCCGCAAATGGCTGGAACAACACGGAATCGAACCATGAACGTAATGACTGTTGACGACTATCACGCAACGATTGAATTCGACCCTGATCTTGACTTGTTCCGGGGAGAAATTCTGGGCCTTAATGGCGGTGCGGATTTCTACGGAAAGAACCCGAAGGAGCTCCGTACGGAGTTCAGGCGCTCACTTCAGGTTTTTCTGGAGGTTTGTGCAGAAAAGGGGATTGAACCAAAGCGACATTTTTCCGGCAAATTCAACCTGCGGATTTCGCCGCAGTTGCACGAAAAACTCGCTATTGCGGCGCAGGCAAAAGGCAAAAGTATCAACACGCTGGCGCAAGAGGCTTTGCAGGAAAGCTTTGCGTGAATTGGACACAATTTAGCTGCCTATCCCATCAAATCGCTACGCCGCCCGCGGTGATGTCAGCACCGAGAAATTCGCCAACTTCATCAAGGCCGAGCAGGTGAAATGGGCGCCTGTGGCGACTGATGCGAAGGTGCGGGCGGATACGTAGGCTTGGCGGGTGCACGCCTCTCTGGATCAAATCTCACAAATGATTGAATTTACTACAATTGTGGTGAATGTTGGCCTTTTTGGATCATTTTCAACCTTTTCGGCAGAATATCGATCTTTCTGAGTCGCTAGCTCTCGAATAATATAAATAGTTTGCTATACATATTGACAATCGTCAGAGCACACACCCTGACAGTTACACGCGAAGTACGCAATATCGGGTCTTATCAACGCGCCAATTTAAGGGTGTGTGCCATTTGGTAAACAACCTAACTTCGCTATCGCTGCCCCACCCAAAACTGGATAAATAAACAGCTTTTAGATTACAATTAGCTGACGGGAGGTAGAGATGCCATTCACAGTTGAAGCTTCGTTTACAGCTTTCTACGACGAGATTAACTTAGGCGGGGATCACAGGGAAACCGCCAACACGCGCCGCGATGACGTAGTTGGCAAGTTGAGTAAGACTTTCACTATCCTTGAGTCATTCAGCGGCGGTTCAATTCCGAAGTACACCGCACTGAAGGAACACGCCGATCTTGATGTGATGGTCGCCCTGCACTACACAAAACACATCAAAGATAAGTCTCCGACACAGGTATTGCAGGACGTTCGTGACGCATTGGCCGAGTGGCGAACAGGCGCTCGCAACAACGGACAGGCGGTTACGCTTCACTACAAGACTTGGCCGAATGTAGACATTGTCCCGGTCAGTCGCACAACCGACGACGCGGGCAACGTGCTGCATTACAACGTACCAAATTCAAATGACGATACATGGATTGTGTCCAAGCCCAAGACACATGCGAACAACATCGAGACTAAGTCGTCAGCCTGCGGGTACAACTTTCGACGCATCGTAAAAATGGTCAAGCATTGGAATCAAATTCACAGCAAATATCTCCAGAGCTACCATATCGAAGCACTCGCGCTGAAGGTTTTTGATAGCAATCTCGACGATACGGCTTGGAATATATTCCAGTTCTTCGACAAGGCCAGGCCACTTTTGACCAGCCGTCTGTGGCACGACACAGGGTATGCCGATGAGTATCTGACCTATTCAGATAGACAAGAGATTTTGAAGCGATTTGATACCGCGATAGAGAAAAGCCGCGCTGCTTGGCACAAAACCTACGTCACGAAAGACGACCACAAAGGTGCCATCGATATCTGGAAGCAAGTCTTCGGCAGCAAATTTCCTGTTTATGGATGACCAAGATGTCCCGCTCTGATCCGATCCGTCAAAACTATTATGGTGCAGTTCAAACCGCCGAGAAGGTCTCGGACGGGCTATTCTTTTCTGGCGCACTACTCTCATTTGCCACGCTTCTGATAGATCAGAAGAAGTACCCTGAGGGCTACGACAGCCTTCTGCTAATTTTCAGTCTGTCAGTTGCGGCCCTGTTTACCTTGGGCATTGTCTTGCGTCTTTACCTGACGCCAAGAGCCGAGGACAAACGAAGGCAGGACTTCTTTAGTAGCGCGTGTAATGTCAGCCTCATCCATCAGCAGACCGACGGGTACTACAACAACGAAGTCACTGACCCCATCAAACGTATGGCTGCTCAGGTATTGGAGAACAGTCTGTTCACCAAAGAAATTACTTTGCGAATGGCTAGGCGTGAGCGAGTGAAGGCCGCCGTTTATGTTGCGCTTTGGTTGGTGTTCCTTCACTATCGACGCACTGAACTTGTTTGGATCGTAGCAGTATCTCAGGCTATTTTCAGCGAACAAATCCTTTCAAAGTGGCTCCGGCTAGAGTGGCTTCGGATTCGCTCAGAAAAGACGTTCGACGATGTCTTCAAGCTGTTTCAGACTCGGCCGGTAGTCGCACAGTTCAACGCCCACGCATTGGACGCTTTAGCAATGTACGAAAGTGCTAAGGCCACTGCCGCTGTCACACTGTCCTCAAACATATTCGACAAGTTAAACCCGTCACTTTCCGCCGAATGGGACAAAGTCAAGACGACACTGAGAATTTAGCGGCCGGTTGAGATTCACCCCTCCTTGCAAGCGATGGAACGAATCGCAGCCTGACGTTATTGCGAGCGCGAAGTTTATAAAAAATCATCATCGACAGTAGAACTTCAGTCCATGCTGCGGACTGTCAGCGGGGTTGGCTGCAGATTCTGCCCATGGCAATCACGTATGCGCACATTGTCCCTGCCCCAAAAAAAATGAACGCCCCGGAACCAAATTGGGGTCAGAGCCCGATCTACCGAATTCGCCGCTTTGCGTCTCTTTCCGGTAATCGCGATCTGACCCCAATTTGGCCCCGAGTCGTCCATTTTTAGATCCCCTGAATTACCCGACGACCTCGCCTCACCGCCCCACCTCCACCGTCATCCCCAGCAGCAGATAGCTGAACGACTTGCCATGAAAATCTAGGTTCAACGAGGCATTCACACCACCTTCTAGCGCGTCATGAAAAACGAAATTCAGGCCGTGTAGATCCGGCAGCTCGTAACGCACACTCTCACCACGCCACAGCTTGGGGTGCAGCGCTTTGAGCCGCTGCACGGTCAGGCTGGCTTCGACGGCCTCGTAGTCAAACGGGTCATACACCCAGACGGACACGCAGGAGATATCGCCCTTGTC
>JANNFW010000076.1:0-1628 GCA_031380235.1 Rhodoferax sp.
TGGCGTCCTGCGGACATCTCACAAATCCGCGAAAGCAGGCGACTGTGATGCGCTTGAGCTTCTGACCACCGCCGCATTGCAGCGCAAGGCCTTCGCTACCAATGAAGGCATCGCCCCACATTTGGCGCGCCTGGTGGTCAAGTCAAACCCAAGCGCCACCGTCGCGACCAGTCTGCGGGCCCCGCTGCAGCGCTTTGCGGTGCAAACGCTACAACAGCAACTGCGCGAACTGCGCGGTCGCCATGTCGAAGATGGTGCCTTGGTGGTGCTGGACAACGCCACCGGCGCGGTGCTGGCCTGGGTCGGTTCATCGGGGGAATTGAGCGCAGCAACCGAAGTGGACGGCGTAACAGCCCTGCGTCAGCCCGGCTCAACGCTCAAGCCGTTTTTGTATGCGCAGGCGATTGCGGAGCGGCGCATCACCGCCGCTTCGCTGCTGGATGACTCCAGCGCGCATATTCAGACCTCAGGCGGCCTCTATATTCCGCAAAACTACGACCACCAGTTCAAAGGCTGGGTATCAGCCCGCACGGCCTTGGGTGCATCGCTCAACGTGCCCGCCGTGCGCACGCTTGCGATGGTGTCACCCGACGCGTTTCACAAACAGTTGCGTGCGGTCGGCCTACCGCTCAAGGAAAGTGGCGACTACTATGGCTACAGCCTGGCCCTGGGCAGTGCTGAAGTGTCGCTCTTGGCGCTCACTAATTCATACCGAACGTTAAGCAACGGCGGTCGCTACAGCGCGACATCGCTTGATATCAACCCCAAGACCGAATTCAAACCCGCACTGGACGCGCGCGCCGCGTTCGTCGTGGGCGACATCTTGAGTGACCCCTTGGCCCGCGCCCGCACCTTCGGCACCGACAGCGTATTGGCCACCCGTTTCTGGACAGCCGTCAAAACCGGCACCAGCAAAGACATGCGCGACAACTGGGCGGTGGGCTATTCAGAGCGCTACACCGTCGGTGTGTGGGTGGGCAACGCCAGCGGCGCGCCGATGTGGGATGTGAGCGGCACCACAGGCGCCGCGCCAATATGGGCTGCGACGATGAATTTTCTGCACAAAACCGAGACCAGCCGTGCGCCACCTGCACCCGCTGGACTTGCGCGTGTCGCGGTTCAATTTGACGCGGGCTCGCTCTCAGCGAAAGCTACCAGCCCATCGACTGAAGCTGCGCGAGACGAGTGGTTTGTCGACGGCACGCAGCAAACAGGATTTGCAGCAAACACGGAATCAACGGGAAAATCCGCCGCGACGGCCAGAGGCCGAATCACTGCCCCCACCAGCGGCACCATCATCGCGTTAGACCCCGACATCCCAACCACTCGCCAGCGCGTCAGCTTCAGCGCCGAAGGTAACAACTTGCGCTGGCTGATCGATGGCAAGCTGCTTGCGCGCGGTGCCAACGCGCAGTGGCTGCCTTGGCCTGGCCGACATGTGGTCAAGTTAGTCAACGAGCGGGACGAGGTGCAGGACGAAATTCGGTTGGAGGTGCGCGGCGCGGGCCTTCGCAAGTAGCTGGAACGTCCGCGGACTTCAGGTTGTTCGGGCAGGCCCTTGTCATCCCAAAAAACGGCCGCACGTTACGGATGAGCCAGATCGCAACCAGCAGTCTGGTGATTTCATT
>JANNFW010000095.1:0-2654 GCA_031380235.1 Rhodoferax sp.
CGATGGCGAGATGGACGAGCCCGAATCCATGAGCGCGTTAACGTTGGCATCGCGCGAGGGGCTGGACAACTTAGTCTGGGTGGTCAACTGCAACCTACAGCGACTCGACGGCCCGGTGCGCGGCAATGGCCGCATCATCGACGAGCTGGAGCGCCTGTTCAGCGGTGCGGGCTGGAACGTGATCAAACTGATTTGGGGCAGTGACTGGGACGGTCTGTTTGCCCGCGACGTGACGGGTGCGCTGGCCAAGACCTTTGCCAACACGGTCGATGGCCAGATGCAAACCTTCGCCGCCAAAGACGGCCGCTATAACCGCGACACCTTCTTCGGCCAAACGCCCGAGCTGGCCGCGCTGGCACAGGGCATGACCGATGAGCAGATTGACCGCCTCAAACGCGGCGGGCATGACATCGTCAAAATTCACGCCGCCTACGCAGCCGCCGCGGCGCACGCGGGCCAGCCCACCGTTATCTTGGCCCACACCAAAAAGGGCTACGGCATGGGCAAAGCGGGTCAGGGCAAGATGACCACGCACAGCCAGAAGAAGCTGGACGAAGACGAGCTCATCGCCTACCGTAACCGCTTCAATTTGCCGCTGACCGACGAGCAGGCCAAAACACTCAGCTATTACAAACCCGACGAGGCCAGCGCTGAGATGCAATACCTGCGCGCACGGCGCTCGGCACTGGGTGGCCATCTTCCCAAGCGGCACACGGCGGCGCAGGCGGTGCCCGTGCCCGCACTCGCGCTGCCTGCGTCAGACGGCAACTCGTATGCGCAGTTCGCCTTGCAAGCCGAGGGCAAAGAAATGTCCACCACGATGGCCTTTGTTCGCATGTTGGGCGGTTTGCTCAAAGACAACGCGTTGGGGCCGCGTATCGTACCCATCGTGGCCGATGAGGCGCGCACCTTTGGCATGGCCAATTTGTTCAAACAGGTGGGTATCTACAGCAGCGTAGGCCAACGTTACGCGCCAGAAGACATCGGTTCGGTGCTGTCGTACCGTGAAGCGATGGACGGTCAGATTCTGGAAGAGGGCATCAGCGAGGCGGGCGCAATGGCGAGCTGGACGGCGGCGGCCACCAGCTACAGCGTGCACGGCTTGGCGATGCTGCCGTTCTATATTTATTATTCAATGTTTGGCTTTCAGCGGGTGGGCGACCAAATTTGGTCCGCTGCCGACCAACGCGCGCGCGGCTTCCTGCTAGGTGCCACATCAGGCCGCACCACACTGGGCGGCGAAGGCTTGCAACATCAAGACGGCACCAGCCACCTGATTGCAGCGACCATCCCCAATTGCAAAGCCTACGACCCCGCTTTTGCGGGCGAGCTGGCCGCCATCATTGACCACGGCATGCGCGAGATGATGGACGAGCAAAAAGATGTTTTCTACTACATCACGCTGATGAACGAGAACTACGCGCAGCCGTCGTTGCCCGTTGATGCACATGACGGTGTGATTCGCGGATGCTACTTACACAGCGTCAATAGAGATAACGAAAGTAAGGGATTGAATGGCCGAGACTCCAAAAACGTGACCTTGCTCGGGTCCGGTGCCATTTTGACGGAAGTCATCAAGGCCGCAGCGCAGTTGAGCGCGCAAGGCTTTGAGGTTGATGTCGTCAGCGTCACCAGTTGGAGCGAGCTGGCGCGCGATGCAGCCGCTTGCCCCGCCGGTCAAACACCGTGGCTCGCTCAAGTGCTCAACCAAAGCGCCGGCCCCATCATCGCCGCCACCGACTACGTGCGCGCCGTGCCCGAGAGCGTGCGCGCTTACCTGCCTGCAGGGCGCGCCTATGTCACCCTGGGGACGGACGGCTTTGGTCGAAGCGACACGCGGGCGGCGTTGCGCAAGTTCTTTGGAGTGGACGCGAAGAGTATTGCGACGGCTGCGGCATCTGCTTGCGCTGCCCCAGCAAGTAGTAGTTGCGCACCACAAAGCCATCACGCAGGGCGCTGAATGTGTCGGGATTCGATCCAGCCGCGAGATCAATGATGTGCGGCTCGTTGTGATCGGCTTCAGTCCAGACATACCGGGTTTCGTCGCTTATGTGCGCGGCTACGGGCACGCCCCATATCGTGAACTGGCTTGGCCGCGCAAACGCCGCCGGATAGGCCGGCACCTGCCGCTGGGTGTAATAGATGATCTGAGCACTGAGCTGATGCGACGGCGTTACCACCGCCTCACCCGCGTGGCCCTTCTTGATCTCTTCGCCCAGTTCACGCCAGCCGTGAAACCAATTGGTGGCATCTGTGCGGGCCAACTCGGGGGCAAAGCGATCCAGGCGCAACACGTTGAACTGGGCGTGCAGCGTGAATGTCAGCGAGACAGCCAGGCTGGTCAAAACGGCGCCCGACCACACCGAACGCCGCAAGATTGATGTGCCGACCAGACAGTACCGGGCGACCATGATGCTGAACGCGACATAAGCAAAGGCTGGCCAATTTGCGCCCGCCACTTTCCCCAAGGATGAGACCCCAAAAAAACCGATGACTGGCAACGTCGTGCAGATCAGCAGCAAGGCATTTTTATCCCGACGGAAAATGCCAATAAGACCGGCGTAGATGCCGACGATCCAGACGATTGGGCCGATCAGGATGGCTTGCCCAGCCAGGTACTCACCGACGTTCCCAAGCGAGTACTCGTGCGCGCC
>JANNFW010000552.1:0-9383 GCA_031380235.1 Rhodoferax sp.
GTGCCGACCACGATGTCCACGGTGCCATCGGCAATGCCCTTGAGCGATGCGGTGACCTCTTTGGTCGAACGGAATCGCGACACTTCGGCCACTTTCACGGGCCACTTGCTGAAGCGGTCGGTCAGCGTTTGGTAGTGCTGCTCGGCCAGGAGCGTGGTGGGCGCTAGGAAGGCGACTTGCTTGCCGCCAGTGATGGCGACGAAAGCGGCGCGCAAGGCGACTTCGGTCTTGCCAAAACCGACATCGCCGCAGATCAGCCGGTCCATCGGGCGCGGACTGATCATGTCCTGGATCACGGCGTGAATGGCAGCCTTCTGGTCGGCGGTTTCTTCAAAGCCAAACGCGTTGGAGAAGGTTTCGTAATCGTTCGGCGAGTACCGGAACGCATGGCCCTCGCGCACAGCCCGGCGTGCGTAGATGTTCAACAGCTCAGCGGCAGAGTCGCGAATCTGCTCGGCGGCTTTGCGCTTGGCTTTTTCCCACTGGCCGCTGCCCAGGCGGTGCAACGGGGCTTCGTCCGCGCTCACCCCGGTATAGCGGCTTATCAACTGCAACTGGCTGACAGGCACGTACAGCGTGGCCTGATCCGCATATTCCAGATGCAAAAACTCTTGAATCTCCGGCTCGCCATTCGCCAGCTTATTGCCCAAATCCAGATTGACCAAGCCCTTGTAGCGGCCAATGCCGTGCGATGAGTGAACGACCGGGTCGCCCACATTGAGTTCGCTCAGGTCTTTGATCAGCGCCTCAACGTCGCTCACCTGCTCCTGCTTCTTGCGCCGCCGCGTGGTGGGGCCAGCGGCGAAGAGCTCGGTTTCGGTGACGAAATCGATACTTTCTTCAGCCCAAGCAAACCCGGTATTCAACATCGACGTGGCAATGCCAAATTTTTCGTCACTGGCCTGAAAATCGATCAGCGATTCAAACGCAGGCGGGCTGAGATTGGAGGCGTGCAGAAAATCGAGCAGGCTGGCGCGGCGGCCATCACTTTCGGCCAGCACCAAAATGCGATGTTGTGTGTTGCGGGCATGGCTCTTGAGGCGCGCCAGCGGGTCTTCCGCGCCGCGCTCAACCGCCAACACCGGCAGGGTGTCAAACTCAATAAAGGCAGATTCTTCCTGCGACCGTGGTTTGATGGCCAGTTGCGCATGCGCGTTGGCCCGCGCATAGAACTGTTCGGTTCCCAAAAACAGTGCGTCCGGCGGCAGCGCGGGTCGCTCGGGGTCGGTTTGCACCAGGCGGTAGCGGTCTTTGGTGTCTTGCCAAAAGCGCTGAAACGCGCCTTCCAGATCGCCGTGCAACACCACCGTGGCATCCGTGCCCAGATAGTCAAACACCGTCGCGGTCTCGTCAAAGAAGAGTGGCAAGTAGTACTCGATGCCCGCTGTGGCCACACCATTGCCGATGTCTTTGTAGATGCGGCTCTTAGTCGGGTCGCCCTCCAGCAACTCGCGCCAACGGCCGCGAAACTTGGCGCGCGCCGCGTCATCCATCGGGAACTCGCGCCCTGGCAACAAGCGAACCTCAGGCACCGGGTACAGGCTGCGCTGGCTGTCGGGATCGAACGTGCGGATGCTGTCAATCTCGTCATCAAACAGGTCAACCCGGTAGGGCACCAGGCTGCCCATGGGGAACAGATCAATCAAGCCGCCGCGCACCGCGTACTCGCCGGGGCTCACGACCTGGGTCACATGGCTGTAACCTGCCAGCGTCAATTGCGCCTTGAGTTTGGCCTCATCAAGCTTTTGTTTGACCTTGAACTGAAAGGTGTAGCCGGCCAGAAAACTCGGTGGCGCAACCCTGTAAAGCGCGGTTGTCGCGGGGATCACCACCACATCAGCGCCCGTGTCTTTATCGCGCTGCTGCAAGCGCCACAAGGTTGCCAAGCGCTCGCTGATCAGGTCTTGGTGGGGCGAGAAGGTGTCGTAGGGCAGCGTTTCCCAATCCGGGAACAGCACGCAGCGCAAGTTGGATGCAAACAAACCCATCTCGTCAATTAAGCGTTGGGCATCGGTGGCATCGGCTGTCACGATGGCCACCTGTCTGTTCAGGGCCTTCTCCCGTTGGCTTAGGCGGGCAAGCAGCAGAGCGTCGGCCGAGCCGGGTGGGCGCGGCAGGGTGAAACGCTTGCCTTGAAAGAGTTTGGGTAAATCCATTGGGAGATTCAAATCAGAAAAACAAAGGGGACAAAATAAAAACAGAAAACACCCCGCACCTGGCACGGTGGGGGTGTAAACGGTCTGTTGGCGGATGACCAGATGAGCAATTTTAGAATAGGCGACTACATTCGATTCAACCTATGACGCAATCCCTGTCCACCGACCCCGTTGAAGAGTTATCAGCGCCCAGGCTTTGGGCGCTGATTCCCTGCGCGGGCACAGGCAGCCGGGCCGGTGCTGCGCTGCCCAAACAATACCAACGGGTCGCGGGTCAACCGATGGTGATGCACACCCTGGCGGCGTTTGCCGCAACACCGGGCATCGAGAACATCGTGGTTGTTGTCGCGCCAGGCGATGGTTTTTTTGACGATCTCAATGCGACATTAGCGGCATTGAATGCTACTGTAAGAATAGCTGATTGTGGAGGAAATACGAGAGCTGAAAGCGTTTTTAACGGTATAAATTACGTGTTGACGCTCGCAGGCCGGCCTGAGGACTGGGTTTTGGTGCATGATGCCGCCCGCTGCCTCATCACGCCCGATCAAATCACCAGTTTGATCGATGCTTGCTGGGGTGACGAGGTGGGTGGCCTGCTGGCGCACCGATTGGCGGATACGCTGAAAAGTGAGACCTTAGCGCGCGTTGCGGGCACGGTGGATCGAAGTGACAAATGGCTCGCACAGACACCGCAGATGTTTCGCATCGGCGCGTTGCAGGCGGCGTTGCGTGAGGTCGGCACGGCGGTGACTGACGAATCCAGCGCGATGGAAGCGATGGGCTTGCGCCCGAAGCTGGTGCCTGGCAGCGCACAAAACTTCAAGGTAACCTACCCCGAGGACTTCGCCTTGGCTGAGGCGGTGATTTTGAGCCGCAGACATGCCAGCGATGCATCAGTTTCGACAACAGAAAAAAACTATGACTACCCCTAGCCCGCAGAAACTGCCTCCAACGCCGTTTACAAAACTACCGCAAGACCTTCCCCGCATTGGCGAGGGCTGGGACATCCACGCCCTGGTCGCGGGTCGTCCGTTGATTCTGGGTGGCGTGACGATCCCGTTTCATCGGGGTTTGCTGGGGCACTCTGATGCGGATGCGCTGCTCCACGCGATCACCGACGCGCTGCTGGGCGCAGCGGGCCTGGGCGACATTGGCGGCCACTTTCCCGATACGGACGATAAATTCAAAGGCGCTGATTCATCGGTGCTGCTGGCCGAGGCCGCTCGGCGCGTGCGGGCAACCGGTTATGAGATTGGCAACATCGACAGCACGGTGATCGCCCAGGCACCGCGCTTGGCGCCGCACATTGCCGCAATGCGCGTCAACATCGCGCAGGTTTTGGGATTGGCGGAAAGTCAAGTGAACATTAAAGCGAAAACTGCCGAAAAAATGGGGCCGGTGGGCGAGGGTGCGGCGATAGAGGCACGGGCGGTTGTGCTGATCTGGCCACTTTGACGCCAGCAAGTTCGTCGTCGTTCAGAAGGCTACATTTTTAACGCGCGCTGCAGCTTGATGTGCGCTGCCAGGCCGCCCGACTTGGTGTTGACCAACGCAAAGCTGCCACCCATGCGCTGAACCGTCTTGTCGACGATGGACAGGCCCAGCCCGGCGCCATTGGCAGCGGTTCGTGCGCTGTCGCCACGGAAGAAGGGCTTGGTCAAATTGGCCAGGGTGTCCGGGTCTGCGCCCGCACCATGGTCGCGCAGTTTGATCAGCACCCAGGGGTCGCGGGCGCGGGCCGCAATGTCGACCACCGCAATGCCGGAGCCCGCTGATTTTCCGTAGCGGCGGGCGTTTTCAATCAAGTTGCCAATCACTCGGCGTAACTCAACCTCATCGGCCAGAACCAAGAGCCCGGGGCTTAAGTCCAGTCGGATGCGCATGTCGGCATGGTCGCGCACCGAATAAATGCAGGATTCCACCACGTCATTGAGCTTGACGGTGTTCAGGGTCACCGAGTCGGGCCGCGCATAGTCCAGAAACTTGTCGATGATGGCGTCAAGCTGCTCAATATCAGCCGCCATGTGTGCGCGCGCTTCGAGATCGGCCACGCTCATTTCAGTCTCCAGCCGCAGGCGTGCCAGCGGCGTGCGCAGGTCGTGCGAGATACCGGCCAGCATGATGGCCCGGTCGTTCTCTACTTTGGACAGCCGCTCCGCCATGCGGTTAAAACCGATGTTGACTTCGCGGATTTCGCTAGTGGAGGCATATTCATCAAGGTGCCCTGTGCTGAGGTCACCCTCGCGCACGCGGCCTGCTGCGAATGAAAGCTGCTTCAAAGGGCTGTTGATCAGCCGCGCAATCAGCGCCGCCCCGGCCAACGACAGCACGCCCGCAATGATCAGCCAGATCGTCCAGGTCCGGCCACCGGCGGGGCTGAAGCGGGCCTTGTCTGTCTGCATCCAGTAGCTGTCATCCTCAATCGTGAAGCCCACCCACAGGCCGTCTTCTTTGTTGACGCTGTTGGCCACCACGGTGCCGGCACCCAGGCGGGATTTCAGCTCCAGCGCGATGCGTCGGCTCAGTGTGTCGGTCTCAAACGCTTCAAACTGGTCGGTCGGCTCGCGCGGGAAGATTCGCACGCTTTCCTGCTCGGTCATGGTCTTGATCAAGGACACCCGGGCAATCGCATCGGAGTGGATCAAGGCGGCGCGGCTCAAATTCACCAAGGACGCGATTTGTTGTGCCGTCTGGATGGCGCGCGGCTCCAGCTCCAGCGCCCGCAGTGTTTGCAGCCATGCTGCGATGCTGCCCAGAAGCAAAATCGCCAGCAAAAAGAAAGTTCGCCAGAAGAGACTCAGGCCCGAACGCCTGCGCGACTCCAAGCCCGCCGACATTGTCTCCAGCGGCATCAAGCCGCTGTCTTCTAGCGGCGGTTTAGCGCTGCTCGCCCGCGCCATCAGGGACGAATACGTAGCCCACGCCCCAAACCGTCTGGATATAGCGAGGTGCTGCTGCGTCCAGCTCGATCAACTTGCGCAGGCGCGAAACCTGCACATCCAGGCTGCGGTCAAACGGCTCAAACTCGCGTCCCCGCGCCAACAGCGCCAGTTTCTCGCGTGACAGCGGCTGGCGCGGGTGGCGTACCAGCGCCTTGAGCATCGCAAACTCGCCTGTGGTCAACGGCAGCTCGCCGTTGTCCTTGCGCAGCGTGCGCGCGCTCAAATCAAACGCAAACGGGCCGAAGTTGACCAATTCGCTGTCGCTGGAGGGGGCACCTGGGGCTTCCAAGGTCGGGCGACGGCGCAGTACGGCGTGGATGCGGGCCAGCAGCTCGCGCGGGTTAAAGGGCTTGCTCAGGTAGTCGTCTGCGCCGACTTCCAGTCCCACAATCCGGTCAACGTCCTCGCCCTTGGCGGTCAGCATGATGATGGGGGTTTTGTCGTTGGCAGCGCGCAGGCGTCGGCAGATCGACAGACCGTCCTCACCGGGCATCATCAAGTCCAGCACAATCAGGTCAACGCTTTCGCGCAGCAAAATGCGGTTCAAGGCTTTTCCGTCCTCTGCCTGGAAAACCTCAAATCCTTCTTGTGCAAGATAGCGGCGAAGCAGGTCGCGAATGCGGGCATCGTCATCAACGACCAAAACTTTGTCAACGCGGCTGGAAACTTGGTTCATAGGGGAGGCCTGACTTGAATGTGTAACAGGCTCGATTTTGCAGGGTGAAAGTTCAGAAAAGGGCGATTTGGCAGCAGGTTTGACACTATGTTACATATGTTGCGGGCTGGTTCGGGCAATCTAGCAGAACAATGTGGGCGCAGAATGTGCTTTGCGCGTTATCTGTTCATCATGAAAATTTTGACGAAAAGTTTCTGCTTCACCTTTTTGGCTGTGCTCGCTGCGCAGGCGCTCGCCCAGCCAACGTCTGTGCCTGCTCGCGCCAACGCGACGGCAGGCCCGAAACCCCATTCGCCCGCCGTCGATCCTCAGAAAACATCCGGGCAAAAAGACCCTCGCGCGACGCGCGGCACAGACTTGCGTTTGGCGCTGATGCCACAGAATTCAAACGCGAACGCGGGTTCGAAAACGCAAGGAGGACTTGCGAATGCCTCTGACATCTCGACCCCTGAGCCTCAGCCCGAGCATCACCTCAATCTCAAAGAGCGGCAGGAAATGCGCGAGCTCTTGCGCCAACAAAGACTTAAGCAGCAACAAAATTGAAATCTTTATTTTTAGTGAAATATTCCCCGTCTAAGCTTGTGCATCTCCTAGGAGGGTGCGTACTGCTGATAGTCGCAAACACTGCTTTAGCGCAGACCAACCCTCCCGCCCCTGTGCAAAATGTGGTTCAGCTGTCGGCCACTGGAAGTGTGGAGGTTCAGCAGGATTTGCTGACGATCAACATGTCAACCACCCGTGAAGGTGCAGACGCAACGGTCATTCAAACCCAGTTGAAAACGGCCTTGGACAGTGCCCTCACCGAGGCCAAAAAAGCAGCGCAACCCGGGCAGCTTGATGTGCGCACCGGTAACTTCAGCCTTTACCCGCGCTACGGGCGTGATGGCAAGATAACAGCCTGGCAGGGCACGACCGAGCTGATCCTGGAGGGCCGTGACTTTGCGCGCATCAGCGCCACTGCGGGCAAAATTCAGACGTTGACGATGGGCCAGGTGTCGTTTGGCTTGAGCCGTGAGCAACGCTTGAAAGTTGAAGGCGACGCGCAGAGTCAGGCGATAGAGCGCTTCAAGGCACGTGCCGCAGACATCGCCAAAAGCTTCGGGTTTGCGGCCTACACGCTCAAAGAGGTTGCCGTCAACTCGGGCGACCAGACCTATCCGCCGCGCCCGCGCGTAATGGCGATGGAGGCCAAGTCGTCCATGAGCGATGCAGCCGTGCCGGTCGAGGCAGGCAAGGCCACGGTCACGGTCACGGTGTCGGGCTCGGTTCAGCTCAAGTAGCTACCCGGCAAGTCAGCCGCAATCCCATTCTTTTGTAGTACCTGTCCACCGCAGTGCCCTGCGCCGTCGTCGGCTGGGTTCGAGAGCACGCCAAACCGTTGATATAATTAAAAAGCACGGTCGTTCTATTTTTAATCCCACCATTTTTAGTCAGCACCTGACTCGAAATTGGGCTGCCGAATAGAATGAAAGGCTTTAGCCTGCGCCTTGCAAGTTTGCCGCTTGAACTTGCCGTTTTTTTTGCGCAACCCCAATTTGAAACTCTGGAGTCTTTGATGAAAGTATTGGTCGCCGTCAAACGTGTGGTGGACTACAACGTGAAGGTCCGCGTCAAATCGGACAACACGGGTGTAGACATCGCCAACGTCAAAATGAGCATGAACCCGTTTGACGAAATCGCCGTGGAAGAAGCCATGCGCCTGAAAGAAAAGGGCGTCGTCACCGAGGTGATCGCTGTATCTTGCGGTGTCGCGCAATGTGCTGAGACGCTTCGCACCGCGATGGCGATTGGTGCAGATCGCGCTATCTTGGTCGAAACCGTCGTTGAATTGCAACCGCTGGCCGTGGCCAAGCTGCTCAAGGCCCTGGTCGAGAAAGAGCAGCCCGGCCTGGTCATTCTGGGCAAGCAGGCGATTGACGATGACTGCAACCAGACGGGCCAAATGCTCGCCGCTCTGTGCGATATGCCGCAAGCCACGTTCGCCAGCAAGGTTGAAGTTGCCGACAACATGGCCAGCGTCACACGCGAGGTCGATGGCGGCTCCGAGACGCTCGTCATCGCCCTGCCCGCCGTCATCACCACCGACTTGCGCCTGAACGAGCCGCGTTATGTCACGCTGCCCAACATCATGAAGGCTAAGAAAAAGCAGTTGGATGTATTCAAGCCGGAAGACCTGGGTGTAGACGTTACTCCACGTATCAAGACGCTCAAAGTGAGCGAGCCGCCCAAGCGCAGCGCGGGTGTGAAGGTTGCCGATGTGGCAGCCCTGGTTGACAAACTCAAAAATGAAGCGAAGGTGATTTAAATGACTTCTCTGGTAATTGCCGAACACGACAACGCGTCCATCAAAGGCGCAACCCTCAACACCGTGACCGCCGCACTCGCCTGTGGTGGCGACGTGCATGTGCTGATTGCCGGTCATAACGCGGGTGCCGCTGCTGCGGCTGCTGCCAAAATCACAGGCGTGAGCACAGTGCTGCATGCGGATGGCGAGGGCTTTGCCCATGGTTTGGCGGAGAACGTCGCAGCCCAGGTTTTAGCCGTGGCATCGAGCTACAGCCACATCCTGTTCCCCGCGACAGCGTCCGGTAAAAACATCGCACCACGTGTGGCCGCGAAGTTGGATGTCAGTCAGTTGTCAGACGTGTCCAAGGTCGATAGCCCCGATACGTTTGAGCGCCCGATCTACGCTGGCAACGCCATTGCCACAGTTCAAAGCACCGACGCGATCAAGGTCATCACGGTGCGTACAACGGGTTTTGACCCAGCCTCATCCGGCGGTGGCATGGCAGCAGTTGAAGTCATCACCGCTGTGGCCGCCAATGCCAAAGCAAGCTTCAAGGGCAGCGAAATCGCCCGCAACGACCGCCCCGAATTGACGGTGGCCAAGATCATCGTCTCCGGTGGCCGCGCTTTGGGCTCAAACGAAAAATTCATGGCGATCATGACCCCGCTGGCCGACAAGCTCGGTGCAGCCATGGGTGCCAGCCGTGCTGCTGTGGACGCGGGCTACGCCCCCAACGACTGGCAAGTCGGCCAAACCGGCAAGATCGTCGCGCCGCAGCTCTACATTGCCTGCGGCATCAGCGGTGCCATCCAGCACTTGGCCGGTATGAAAGACAGCAAGGTCATCGTCGCGATCAATAAAGATGCCGAAGCGCCGATCTTCAGCGTGGCGGACTACGGGCTGGAGGCGGATTTGTTTGTGGCCGTGCCTGAGCTGGTTGCCGCGCTGTAAAAAAACACTTCCCACCTGTTTCCATCGCAAGAGATTTTCATGACCTACAAAGCCCCCCTCAAAGACATGCTGTTCAATATTCAGTATATCGCCCGCATCGACCAAATCGCCGCGTTGCCGGGTTTTGAAGATGCAGGGTTGGAGACGGCTCACGCGGTGCTGGAAGAGGCGGCCAAGTTCAACGAAGGCGTGTTGAGCCCCCTCTACTGGGTGGGCGACAAAAACCCGTCGAGCTGGAAAGACGGCGTGGTCACCACCACGCCTGGTTTTAAGGCGGCTTTCAAAGCCTTTGCAGACGGCGGCTGGCAGGGCTTGCAGCATCCGTCTGAATACGGCGGGCAAGCACTCCCGATGACGATTGGCGCGGCTTG
>JANNFW010000123.1:0-10688 GCA_031380235.1 Rhodoferax sp.
GTGCGGCCAGCACACGGTTTGGTCGCCTTGCATGGCGCGGATGTAGTGCCAGTGCAAGTGCTGGGGCTGAAATCGGGCAACACCACACAAGGCCATCGTTTTGAAGCGACCATATCTCCAGTTGTGATCAAGGATGCCGACAGCTACGCCGCGACTTTGGCAAAGGATGGCGCGGTGATCGCGAGCTTTGCTGAGCGCCGTGCCGAGATCGTTCGTCAATTAGCAGTGGCAGCGAACAAAATCGGTGGCGGGGTCAAAGCTATCGACGATGACGCGCTGCTCGACGAAGTTACTGCCTTGGTCGAGCGCCCGAACGTGCTGGTCTGCGAATTTGAAAAGCAGTTCCTCGACGTGCCTCAGGAATGCCTGATCCTCACGATGAAGGCGAACCAGAAGTACTTTCCGCTGCTGGATGCTTCAGGAAAACTGACGAACAAGTTTCTAGTGGTCAGCAACATCACCCCGAGCGATGCAAGTGCCGTGATTCAAGGCAACGAACGCGTGGTGCGGCCCCGCTTGGCGGATGCGAAGTTTTTCTTCGATCACGATCGCAAGAAGACGCTGGAGTCGCGTGTTGAGGGTCTGTCCAAAGTGGTTTACCACAACAAACTTGGCATGCAGGGCGAGCGCATGCTGCGGGTCTGCGCGATTGCGAAGGCGATTGGCCAGCAACTTGGTGGTGATCTGCTGGCGAAGCAAGCCGAGACGGCGGCGCGACTGGCCAAAACTGATTTGGTCACCGATATGGTGGGCGAGTTCCCAGAGCTGCAAGGCATTATGGGCGGCTACTACGCACGCCATGACGGTTTGAGCGATGACATCGCGATCGCCATTGAAGAGCATTACAAGCCGCGTTTTGCGGGTGACGAGTTGCCGCGCAATCAAGTCGGTGTTGTGGTGGCGTTAGCGGACAAGCTGGAAACGCTGGTGGGCATGTTCGGTATCGGTAATCTGCCGACGGGGGATAAAGATCCGTTTGCGCTGCGGCGGCACGCGCTAGGCATCGTCCGAATGCTCACGCTGTGCCAATTGAATATTGATTTGAGCTGGTTGGTCGACGCGGCATGGCGCGTGGTTGATGACGAAATTCTGCAAAGGCGGATTTGGGATGAATTGCAAGCAAAGGAGTTTGCTGAAAAGTTGAAGAATCCTGTTGGTGGACTAGTTGGGCATGCAAGCAGCTTTTCGAAGCGGGTTTTCGACCCCGAAACCGCCAGACACGTGACAGAATTTGTCTACGATCGGCTTGCTAGCTCCCTGCGCGAGCAAGGCTATAGCGCGCAGGAAGTTGATGCGGTTGTATCGCTGCGACCTCAACGTCTGAGCGAAATCCCCAAGCGCCTTGCGGCTGTGCGAGCTTTTGCCGCGCTGCCCGAAGCCCCTGCACTTGCCGCCGCCAACAAGCGCATCGGCAACATTCTGAAGAAAACCGATGCGGTTGACCCGCACGTCAGTGAAATCTTGCTGAAAGAGCCCGCCGAAATCGCGCTTTTCGCGGCGATGAAGGAAGTCGCACCACAAGCCAACGCGCAGTTCGATGCAGGCGACTACACGGCATCGTTGCAAACGCTCGCTGTCCTGCGTGCACCAGTAGATGCTTTCTTTGACGGCGTGATGGTCAACGCAGAGCAACTTGACATCCGGCTGAACCGCCTGGGCCTGCTCACGTCCCTGCACGCGGCAATGAATCGCGTGGCAGATTTGTCAAAACTGGCGAACTGAAACTCGCAGGCTAACCAATGAAACTCGTCATCATGGACCGCGACGGCACCATCAACGCCGAAAGCACGGAGTTCATCAAATCGCCGGAAGAGTGGACGGCTTTGCCGGGCGCGCTGGAGGCGATTGCTCGGCTTAACCATGCGGGCTGGCATGTGGTGGTGGCGACCAATCAGTCGGGCTTGGGCCGAGGGCTGTTTGATGTGGCTTCATTGAACGCCATGCATGCCAAGATGCACAAGGAACTCGCGTCACTCGGTGGCCGGGTTGACGCCATTTTTTATTGCCCCCATACGCCCGATGACAACTGCCATTGTCGCAAGCCCGCACCGGGGCTGTTTGAGCAGATTGGTGAGCGGTACGGTATCGATCTCAAAAGCGTGCCGGTCGTGGGCGATGCCCTTCGCGACGTGGCAGCGGGTGCCGCAGCGGGGTGCCAGCCGAATTTGGTGCTGACGGGCAACGGCAGCATTTATCGAGGCATCGACTTGCCGCCAAGCTTTCCGGCGGATACGCGCGTGCATCAAGATTTAGGTGCCTTTGCCGAATGGTTGATCACTAAAGACGCGCCGGTTCCCACGATGTCCGCTTCGGACTGAATTCGGACTTAGAGCAACCACCCCACAAACAAAATGGCCGCAATACGATCTTTCATTCACATGCTGTGGATGCTGCTCACCGTGATTCCGGTAGCGTTCTGGATGCTGGCTGCGGCGCCGTTTGCCAGCCCCCGGCATCTTCTGGCATCTGCCAATGGCTTTCTGGCTTGCGCGATGCACGGCTTGCGCATCATTTGCGGGGTGAACTGGCGGGTGACGGGCATGGAGAATCTGCCTGGGCTGGATGCTCAGGGCAAAGCCTTGCCTGCGGTTCTTTTGGTGAAGCATCAGTCCACACTGGAGACTTTCCTGATGCCCTTGATCATGCCGCGTCCCCTGGCTTTTGTGTTCAAGAAAGAGATTCTGTTAATTCCATTTTTTGGCTGGGGTATTGGCCGCCTGGAGATGATTCACATCGACCGCAAGCTGGGCAAGCAGGCGTTCCAGAAAGTTGCGGAGCAGGGTCGCGAACTTCTGGACAAAGGGACATGGGTGATCATGTTCCCCGAGGGCACGCGGATTCCACGCGGCAAGGCCGGTCAGTACAAATCAGGCGGAACACGGCTGGCGATTGAAACGGGTGTGCCGGTGGTGCCGGTTGCAGTCACCTCGGCCAAGTGCTGGCCACGCAAGGCTTTTATCAAGTTACCTGGCATGGTGGACATATCGATTGGCAAGCCGATTCCGAGTCAAGGCAGGACACCGGATGATCTGATGGTGGAGGTGCAAACTTGGATTGAAGCCGAGATGCGTCGCCTTGACCCTGAGGCCTACCGCTAGACTTCTGCTCATGCATCCACTGCTCCGGTTCACCTTCGATTTGTTTGACGCGAAGCCAGCGGTGGTTGCGAAAGCGCGACCCAAACGGGTGAGATCGGGTAAAAAGCCAGGAGTTGATTTAAATCAGCCTTTAGCGTTTGAATATAAAGCGTATGAAGCTCCTGATAAGGTAGCAGTTGAGTCGACGGCGCTGGCGGAGCCGATTGGCGACATCATGGTGCCAGCCAACTTCCGGCACCCAAAGGCCAATCGTGAATCGCGGTTGGGCGACGCGGTGGTTGCTTATGAGTTTCGCCGCAGCAAGCGCCGCACGATTGGGTTCTCGGTCGGGCCAGATGGCCTGGTGGTGAGCGCACCCAAGTGGGTTCCAATTCACCAGATGGAGTCCGCGTTGCTGGAGCGGGCCGACTGGATCATCAAAAAACTTGGCGAAACACGCGAGCGGCGGGCCCAACTCGATTCCGCACGCATTGAATGGCGCGATGGCACGCAGCTTCCTTTTTTGGGCGAGCAGGTGATCGTTGTGCTTGACCCTCGGCACGCGTTTGGCAATGTTGGGGCACAGCTCCAGGCAGATGTCAACAACGACAGCATGGCACTGCCCGGTGTGCCGCACAGAACGTTGCATGTTGCCTTGCCGCACAGCGCCACGCCTGAGCAGATTCGCGATGCTGTGCAGGCCTGGCTGATGCGCCAAGCCAAGCGAATTTTTACCGAACGGATGAATCACTTCGCGCCGTTGTTGGGTGTGCAGTGGCGCAAGCTGTCGCTCAGCAGTGCGGGCACACGTTGGGGCAGTGCCAGCGCGAGCGGATCAATTCGGTTGAACTGGCGGCTCATTCACTTCAAGATGTCGGTCATCGATTACGTGGTGGCCCACGAACTCAGCCATCTGCGGGTGATGGATCACAGCCCCCGCTTTTGGGACACCGTTCGCGCTGTGGTGCCTGATTACGCGGCGCAACGTTCGAAATTGAAAGACGACACCTTGCCGCGGTGGAACTGAAAGCTTAAGCTACAGCTGCGAGGGATTTTCAAGCGATTGGTTGGCCCACACCGATGACGAGTCTGCGGCCTTGTCAGCCATCAATGCGGTGGACAAACGCACGCGATGCGACAGCTCCCGGGCGATGTTTCGTGTAATTTTGAGTGCGATTTCGCTTTCATGCGCCAGCAGTTCGGCAATGGCGCCGGTGTCCAGCAGCAGCGCTCGCACGGGGGAGTCGGCCCAGGCGGTGGCAGAGCGGGTTTTGCCATCAATAAAGCCCATTTCACCCACAAACTGCCCTGGGCCAAAGGTAGCCAGGCGGATCGCGTTATCGCCTTCGCCCGTCAAGATGCTGACGACGCCCGACTCCAGCAGCCAAATGCCGTCTGCGGGCGTATCCTTTCGAAACAGTACCGCACCTTGCGCGATGTCGCGCGTCTCGCCCAGCTTTAGCACTGCCGTGATTTCATCTTCAGTCAAGTCCTGCAACAGGCTGTTTTGCGCGAGAGCTTGCGACATCAGGCCACCCGTCATCACAGTGGAATTCATCAGCACCAGGTCTTCGCAGGCCTCAAGCCCACGATCCAGGTCGGCGCGGTGTTGAACACCCTCGGCCGCTTGCAGGCGAAATCGCAAATGGGCGGCTTGCGTGCGCTTGAGCCCCGTCACGACCACTTTCAAGTGCCTTTCAATCAGCGCCCTGATCAACCAACTGACGGCCTCCACGCCACTCGGGTCCACATCGTGCACCTGACTGACATCAATCACCACGGCCTTCGAATCCTGGTGTAAGTCATCTGCCAATTGCATCAACCGGGCACTGTTGCCAAAGAACAGATGCCCCGTCAGCCGAAGTACGCCAACGCGGTGAAACGTCCGCGCCAGATTGTTGATCTCGCCCGTGCTGCGCACGCGGCGAGAGCGGTATTGGTCGAGATAGGCCCAGTGTGCAGTAAGACTGGCCGACACGCGGCGCAAAACAGCAAGACATGACAGCGCCACCCCAATGCAGCAGGCCCACACCAGGTTGCCAAAAAACGTGACCAGCGAAATCGCCAGGGTGATCCAGAAACCCAGATCCTGCGTACCCGTTATTCGCCACTGACGGGATCGCACCAGGCTTTTGAGGCGACGCAGGAACGCTGGGTCAAACATGATGACCGCCTGCACTAAAAAAAGCCCGGCAACAACGCCAGCAGGCAGAACCAGCAGCCACGCGCTCAGCGCAATCACAAGCATCCCTGAAAGCAACAAAGTCAAGAGCGACGCGACGACACCTCGGCCTCCATCAAGCCAGCTTGAAACGCTGCGAACAGGGCTGCCCGTGCTGGGCACGCCGCCTACCAGAGCGCTCACAACATTGGCACCGCCCAGCACCAGCAGCTCCCGGTTGGCATTGATGCGAACGCCAAATCGGGTCTCCATGACGGCTGCAGCGGTGAAAGTCTCCAGAATCATCACCAGCGCCAGCGTAACCGCTCCGGGCAGGCCTACCGCTATCAGCTTGATGAGATCCTGATCTGCCAAAAGGGGCCAAAGTTGAATCGGAAGCCACGCCCAAGGCCCGGCGGAGGTGAGGCTCGTGAACGATGCCGCAGGCGCTGCAATGGGTTCGACCCACCAAGCGACCATCGCCCCCAGTAACGGAGCAACAACGATGGGCGGAATCACCCGCAGACCGCGTTGCCGCTGCATCACGACAGGCCACAGCAAGTAAGCAACGAGCATGGCTGAGGCGGTCAATGCGGTCCACCCGTTTCCCCCTGAGACTTTGCGCACCGCCAGCGCTATTAAAACCAACGCGATTCCGGTGCTGATTCCCGCAGTGACGGGCGTGGGAATCATCTTGAAAACGTTGCCCAGCTTCAGCGCTCCAGTCAGCACCACCAGGCCGCTGGCTAGCAAAAACATCAGGCTGCCTGCCGCCAGACCGACCGAGAGTTGTCGCAGGCTCAAGCCCTGATCCAACCCGGGTTGCGCGCCGGACGCCAGCGCAAGCTGCATTACCAGCCCGATGTACGCCACCAGCGACGCAGTGCGGGCGCTGGGCAACACGGCAGGCTGCCCTCTGAACGCGAGGGCGACAAGGTGCACCACGGTGACGGTGACCAAAGTTGCCCAAAAACCTGCCGCTTGCGCCTGTGGCCCGAGCAAGCTGACAAACAGGAGCAGAGGGCCAATCACGTTGATCAAGCCCTGCAAAGTCGCGGCAACGGCCCCTTTAAGTTCCTGTCGAAAAGTGGGTTTGGCAGTCACGGGCAGCGTTTGAGATAGATTTGGAGGTGGCTCATTCTCCAGTATCTGGCATCGTCGCTTCGTGGCTTCATTGAGCGGTCGAAAAGCGAACGATGCCTTTTGTATCCAGCGCGCGGCCAAGTCGCCCGTCAAACCAAAGCAAGTGCAGATGTGCAATGGCCTCACCCATGGCGAATGTCATCTGGTGCAAGTCAAGTTCGCGTTTGAACATGATGGGCACGATGTCCGCGGCGCTGCAAGGCTGCGCCTGGCACGCCTGAATCACTTCATCCAGCCGGTCGCGGTGATGGTCATGTAACTGGGCAATGCGCTTGTGCAAACCGGTGAACGGCTTTCCGTGCGCAGGCAGGGTCAGCGTGTCGGCATCGAGGGCCTCGAACTTGTCGATGGAATCCAGAAATTGCTTCAACGGATTCGCCTCCGGCTCGTTTTCGTGCACGCTGACATTGGTGGAGATGCGCGGCAACATCATGTCGCCACCGATCAGCACTCGCAATTCGGCGCAGTAAAGCGCAATGTGCTCCGGCGCATGGCCGTAGCCGCTGATGCAACGCCAGCTTCTTCCACCGATGCTGATCACGTCGCCATCTTGCATGCGCCGAAAGCTCCTCGGAACGGCAGGCACCAGGTTGGTGAAGTAGCTGGTTCGGGCCTTGATCTGCGTCAAATAGTCGGCGTTGACCAAGCCATGCGATTCGAAGAAAGCTGCTGAGTATTCGCCACCACCAAATCCAGTGGGGCTCATGGAAGCGATGCGCGCAACGCCGTAGTCGGTGGCGCTGATCCACAGGCGGCAGGTGTGTTCTGGCGTTGTCCAGCGATCACACAGCCACGAGGCCAGCCCAATGTGATCGGGGTGCATGTGCGTGCAGATCACCCGCAGAATGGGCAGACCTTCAAGCTCAGTGTCAAATATTTGCTGCCATTGCGCCTTGGATTCGTCCCGCGAGATGCAGCAGTCCACGACCGTCCAGCCTTGTAGCTTGCCTGTTGGACCGTCCAGTTCATCGCGCATCAGCCACAGGTTGATGTGGTTCAGCGCGAAAGGCAGCGTCATGCGAATCCACTTGACGCCAGGAGCCACCTCAAGCGTTTTGCCTGGCGGGGGCAGGGCATCGCCCAGCGGGTAATTCAGCTCCAATTCGAGTGCGTTCATGGGGAAATTGTTTTGATTGATAATGCTGGGAGTGATTGACGTTTACGTAAACGTCAACACTGCTTTCACATTGTAGAGGTGAGCCAAAATTGGTGCTGTCGCCTCGGTGATGTGATGTTATGCGACGTCTGTGCGATTCATTTTGGCTCTTAACCAGCGATTTTCTTTCAGCGACTTTCTCTATGAGCACCACCTTCAGCATCAGCGATTTGGCCCGCGAGTTCGACCTGACCACGCGCGCAATTCGGTTTTACGAAGACATGGGCCTGCTACAGCCTACTCGCTCAGGGCCGCAGTTGCGCAACCGCATTTACAGCGGGCGGGATCGAACCCGGCTCAAGCTCACGTTGCGTGCCAAGCGCCTGGGCCTGTCGCTGACAGAAGCCAAAGACATCATCGACATGTACGACAGCCCGCGCGACACTGGTGCGCAGTTGAAGAAGTTTTTGGCTGTGCTGCGAGAACACCGCATTGAGCTGGAAGGTCAAATGGCTGAACTTCAGGTGAACCTGGATGAAGTGAAGGCGCACGAAAAAGAGGCGCGAACATTGCTCACGCGCACTGAAAAACCCAAAAATTCAAACCCACAAACGAATGTTGGAGAAGCTTATGAATCTGCCCGGCCTTGACTTTCAACTCGGCGAAGACATTGACGCACTTCGTGATGCCATTCGCGCATTTGCCGAGGTGGAGATTGCCCCCCGCGCGGCCGAGATCGACAAGAACGACCAGTTCCCGATGGACTTGTGGCAAAAGCTCGGCGGCCTCGGCGTGCTGGGCATCACAGTGGGCGAGGAATATGGCGGTGCCAACATGGGCTATCTCGCCCACATGATCGCCATGGAAGAAATCTCCCGCGCCAGCGCCTCGGTTGGCTTGAGCTACGGCGCGCACAGCAATCTGTGCGTGAACCAGATCAAGCGCAACGGCACGCCTGAGCAGCGGCAAAAGTACCTGCCAAAACTGATCACAGGCGAGCACGTTGGCGCGCTGGCTATGAGCGAGCCGGGCGCGGGCAGTGACGTGATCAGCATGAAACTAAAGGCCGAAGACAAGGGCGGTTTCTACCTGCTCAACGGCAGCAAAATGTGGATTACCAATGGGCCGGATGCAGACACCTTGGTCGTCTACGCCAAAACCGAGCCCGAGTTGGGAGCGCGCGGCGTGACCGCCTTCCTGATTGAAAAAAGCATGAAGGGCTTCAGCGTGGCGCAAAAGCTGGACAAGCTGGGCATGCGCGGCAGCCACACGGGCGAGCTGGTATTCAACAACGTCGAGGTGCCCGCCAGCCAGATTTTGGGTGGCTTGAACAGCGGTGCCAAAGTCTTGATGAGCGGCTTGGACTACGAGCGCGCCGTGCTCACAGGCGGGCCACTGGGCATCATGCAAAGCGTGATGGACAGCGTCATCCCGTATATCCACGAGCGCAAACAGTTCGGTCAGAGCATCGGGGAATTTCAGCTCATCCAGGGCAAAGTGGCAGACATGTACACCGTGATGCAAGCAGGCCGCTCCTTTGCCTACACTGTCGCGAAAAACCTGGACATGATTGGCGCAGAACATGTGCGCCATGTGCGAAAGGACTGCGCTTCGGTCATCTTGTGGTGCGCAGAAAAGGCTACGTGGATGGCCGGCGAAGGCGTGCAGATTTTTGGCGGCAATGGCTACATCAACGACTACCCGCTGGGCCGCCTGTGGCGCGATGCCAAGCTGTATGAAATTGGCGCGGGTACGAGTGAGATTCGGCGTATGTTGATCGGGCGGGAGTTGTTTGCTGAAACAATGTAGCTCCGAGCAAACCTCGTTAACCCCCGATTCCAGTATGACCGCATCCATCCAAGACCTCTTCACCCACAACCGTGCCTGGGCCGCGCAAATGGAGCGCGAGCGGCCAGGGTTTTTCACGAATCTAAAGAGCCAGCAAAGCCCCAAGTACATGTGGATTGGTTGCTCGGACAGCCGCGTTCCCGCCAACCAAATCACCGGGCTGGAGCCAGGCGAAGTGTTTGTGCACCGTAATGTCGCCAACGTCGTCGTGCACTCAGATTTGAACGCGCTGTCCACCATTCAGTTTGCGGTGGAGCGGTTGAAAGTTCAGCACGTGATGGTGGTCGGGCACTATGGCTGCTCGGGCGTGCAGGCGGCGCTGGAAGGTGCGCGCATCGGCCTGGCTGATAACTGGCTGCGTCATATCAAGGACGTGCGGGATCGGCATCGCGTGTTGCTGGATGCGATCCCGGAGCATGCCCGGCACGACGCACTTGTTGAATTGAACGTCGTTGAGCAAGTTGTCAACGTGACTCAAAGTACGGTGATGCAGGATGCTTGGAGCCGTGGTCAAAACGTCACCGTTCACGGCTGGGTTTATGGCGTGCACGATGGGTTGTTGAAGGACCTGACTTCTTCGGTTGCGACCAACGAAGGGCTGGATGCGTTTTACAAAAGTGCAATTGCTGGCATTGCGTCCGCCAAGCGCACTTAATCCCTCCAGTACCGAACCACGCCATGAGCAACGCCAACATTTTTCCGCAACGGCTTGACTCGTCTTTGGCCTATGACATTGCCAAGGCGATGATGGATGGCTTCAATCGCCACTATCGACTCTTCCGCACCGAGTCGGGCCGCGCTAAGCATCGGTTCGAGACGGCAGACTGGCACGGGCAGCAGCGCGCGCAGCGTGAGCGTATTGAGTTTTATGACTTGCGGGTGAAAGAATGCTCGAATCGGCTAGAGCGCGAGTTCAAGGCGGACAAGCAGCCGATGGACATCTGGCAGCAAGTCAAGTTGCACTACATCGGCCTGCTGGTGAACCACCATCAGCCGGAGCTGGCCGAAACCTTCTTTAATTCCGTCACCACCAAAATCCTGCTGCGCACGCACTTTCACAATGATTTTATTTTTGTGCGGCCTGCGGTCAGCACCGAGTACATCGAAAATGGCGAACCGGAAGCCCGCCCCACTTACCGCGCGTATTACCCCACGCAGGAGAGTTTGCGCGAAGTCATCACGCAAATGGTGCAAGACTTTGACCTGCGGGTGCCCTTCGTTGATCTCGCCAGAGATGCCGAATTTGTAGCGCAGGCCATGACAGAGAAACTGGTCAACGCCAAGTTGCGCGCCAACTTCCAGATCCAAGTCCTGACCGGCCTGTTCTTCCGCAACAAGGGCGCGTACTTGGTGGGCAAGTTGA
>JANNFW010000156.1:0-3130 GCA_031380235.1 Rhodoferax sp.
CTACGAAATTCTGGAAAGCCCGATGGGAGTCGAGAACTACATTGCCACCCTCAAGTTGACGCCGATCACCGATGGCGGGCGCTGCTTTGCCGAGTGGAGCGCTGAATTTGACTGCGCGACAGGCCGCGAAGCAGAGCTTACTCAGTCCATCGGCCAAGGTGTGTTCCAGACGGGTTTTGATGCGTTGAAGCGCGCCCTACGCTGATCGCTTGAGTCGATGCTACAACGGGTCATTCGCTCCACTGTGATTGACGCGCCAATAGAGCGCGTCTGGGCGGTGCTGCGCGACTTCAATAGCCATGATCAATGGCACGATGTGGTTGAGGCTAGCCGAATTGAAGGCAATGAGCGCAGTGACCAAGTGGGGTGCATCCGCAACTTCAGCTTGAAAGACGGCAACCGGATTCGAGAGCAATTGATAGCGTTGTCAGACGTCGACTACAAGAGCACCTATTGCATCGTCGAGGCTACGGTGCCCTTACAGCGCTATGTCGCGACCATCACACTCAAGCCGGTGACGGACGGTAGCCGCACCTTTTGGCATTGGGAATCTAGCTTCGCAACGCCTGCGGGCAGGGAGCGTGAGTTGCACGACATGGTGGCCCAAGGCGTTTACGAAGCGGGGTTTGAGAACCTGCGCAAGTTTCTGCGCCAAGGTGGTGATTTACGGGGATCAGGCCAATCGGCGATGCCGATTGCGGTGTCGGTGCCAGCCCGCATTGTGGGTTTGCGGCAATATGGTTCGGCTGACGTGATGCAGGCATCCAACACGCAAGTGGCTGCACCCGGGGATGGTCAGGTGCGCATTGCGCAGCGCGCCATCGGCGTGAACTACCTCGACATTTATCTGCGCAAAGGCTGGATTCCATCGATGTTGCCGCTATCCGCTGACGCACCCAGTGTGCTGGGCATGGAAGCCGCTGGCACTGTCATCGATGTAGGCCCCAACGTCAAACACTTGCTGCCGGGCGACCGGGTGGCCTACATGGGTCCGCAACCCGGTGCCTACGCCAGCGTTCGGACAATACCGGCCGAGTGGGTGGTGCAGATGCCAGCGCAAATAGAACACGATACTGCCGCAGCAATCCTACTCAAAGGCATCACGGCTGATTTTTTACTGCGCGATTTAGGTCAGGTGGGCACGGGCACGCGGCTCTTGGTGCATGCAGCAGCGGGTGGCGTGGGCCTGCTGGTGTGTGCGTGGGCCAGAGCGCTGGGCGCTACAGTCATCGGCACCGTCTCCAGCGAGGAGAAGGCTCGCGTGGCGCGCGCGCATGGCTGCGAGCACGTGATCATCACGCGGGATTATCGATTTGCAGAGGCGGTTCAACAGCTTCACGGTGGAGCCGATGTGGTGATTGACGGCCTGGGCGATGCGGCCCGCAATGAGAACCTGGAGGCGCTGGCGCGTCGCGGCCACTGGATCAGCCTGGGCCAAGCGACGGGTGCGATGGCGGCGATTTCGCCGGACTTGCTGGTGGCAAAATCCCTCAGCTTTTCCCGCCCGGTGGTGTTTGATTATGTGTCGACGCGGCAGCAGCTAAACGAACGTACCAACCGGGTTTGGAGCGCGCTGGCCAGTGGCATCATCAAACAGCCGATGATTGAACGCTACACGTTGGAGGCAGCGGCCCAGGCGCATGTGCGGCTGGAATCACGCGCCAGTATCGGCTCTTTGATTTTGACGGCGTAGACTGCCGATCTTTACTGGGTGCGAAGGAACTCTCATGATCACCGGAATGAACCACTTCACCGCCATTGCCGAAGACCCGCAAAAGACACTTGAGTTTTACGAGGGCTTGGTGGGCTTGAAGCGTGGCTACAGGCCCGACTTGGGCTTCGACGGTGCTTGGCTATACGGTGAGGGCACCCAAGCGATTCTGCACCTGTACTTTGACCGCCCACCCCCTGAACAGCGCGCAGGGGTGATCGACCATATGGCGTTTTCTGCCCAAGATCTCAAGGCCGTGAAGGCTCGCTTTGATAAGGCGGGTTGGAAGTACCTGCTCAAACAGCAAACTGGCTCCAACACCTGGCAATTGTTTTGCCACGACCCGAGTGGTGGCAAGGTGGAGCTGGATTTTGATGCGTCAGAGAGTCCATGATACTGGCGCAGCCTCAGTCACTATTTGGCGGGCACAGAGATCACCCGCTCGCCACCCGGCATCGATTGCACACTGCCCGAAGGCTTGCGCAGAACCTCCGATTTGCCCACTTGCACAGCGATCGCATTGGAACTTCCTCGGCCATTGGCGCTTGATTCAACGTAAAGATAATGCCGCCCGTCCGCTCGCGGCGTGACCTCGATGCGGTGCTGCGTGACCTGCCCTGCGGCAGACAGCAGCACGCTGCCAGCGTTGGGCACCACCAGCCCTTCGTCGCCACGCAGCGTAATTTGTGCGTCCGCCCGGCTGGAGGTGGTAAGGTGAACGATGACGGGGCTGCCCGGCACGGGCGTGCCCTCAATGCGGTAAGACATTTCAACCCCAGAGCCCATCTTTTTTACAGGCAGCGCCCTGTAGCCTTGCGCCTCTGGCAGGCTTGGGCCACTGGCGGCCCACGTGTTAGAAACTGCGGCAGACGCCGCCAAGGCCAACAGGCTAGCGGAGAGTTTCATGAAAAGCATGGGGCATCTTTCTCGGGTAACTTGACGCACAACGCGGTATCTACTGCTTTAGCGGACAGTGATCGTCGCGCAGTTCGGCGCCACAGGCGCGTTGGTGGTGACGAAGTCGTTCACGCGGATGATGATCTCACCCGCACTCAGTGTCACGCTGGCGCTCTCGCTGGTCAAGCCCTGGCTGTCATCGGTTGCTGATGCGACGATGATGCGGTTTTGGAAGACTTCGAAATCGAGATCCCGTCCATTGGCGAAATTGGCGGTCACTGTCCGCAACCCTGCTTGCGCGGCGCTTAAGGGGATACGGAAGTACCTCACCATGCCCAGCTTGTTGATAGAGCTGCCGGTCTTGTTCTCGTTGATGAAACACGCGGGTGAAGCAACGTTCAGCGCCAACGTGGCGTAGACGGGCAAGTTGCCAGCGCTTGCGCCGCTGTTGGTTTCATTCTGGCCGAAGGCATCCGCTGTGGCCCCTGTAAAAACGTTTTGCGCCGCGAAAATTTGGTTCAG
>JANNFW010000162.1:0-3190 GCA_031380235.1 Rhodoferax sp.
CGGTGCGCGCGTGGTCGATACCCGTCCCGGCATCCTGGCCAGCCCCTGCGATGCGATTGTGGGTGCCTGCGGGCAAGTGGTGGCGGGGCAAGTTTTTCAGGCGAAGGGCTTCCCGTATGGGCTGAGCGATCTGTTTGGCCCGAGTCAAGACACTACGCCGTTTCGCGATGGTGTGTACGTCACCCTGCGGCTCACCTCCAGCATGTACCACCGCTTTCATGCGCCACAAGATTGCAAGGCTGAGCACCTGACCTATATCAGCGGCGACACCTGGAACGTCAATCCGATCGCGCTGGCGCGGGTGCAGCGGCTGTTCTGCAAAAACGAGCGCGCGGTGCTGCGCCTTCGATTGACGCAGGGCGATCACGCCGTCGCGATGGTGCCAGTGGCGGCGGTTTTGGTGGCGAGTATTCGATTGCACTTTCTCAATGTGCTGCTGCATATGAAATACCGGGGCGCGAATGAAATAGTGTGCAACGCCGAATTCAAAAAGGGCCAGGAGATGGGCTGGTTTCAACACGGCTCGACCATCATCGTGTTTGCACCCAAAGGCTTTGCGCTGGCCCCAGGGATTCGAACGGGGCAGCCGATCAAGATGGGGCAGGCGCTGATGCAAATCCCACCCAAACCAAATTAAACCCAGTTAGTACTGCCTGCATCGTCATCAAAAGTTCGCACAGGCTTCACGGCAACGTCACGCGGTTGGAACACATTGCGGGGGGACAACACACAAAGGAGTCCCCATGAAAGTCAGCGTCTTTGGTGCAGGGTATGTCGGACTGGTGACTGCGGCTTGCTTGGCGGAAATGGGCAACAGTGTCATTTGCGTTGACATCAATCAAGCACGGGTGAATGCGCTAAACCTGGGCGAGGTGCCGATTCATGAACCGGGCTTGACCGAGCTGGTGATTCGCAACCAGCAGGCGTCGCGGCTTTCTTTCACGCTGGACGCGAGCGCGGCTGTCGCGCATGCCACCATCATCTTCATCGCCGTGGGCACGCCCGCCAACGAGGATGGCTCGGCCGATGTCGAGCATGTGCTGGCGGCGGCCCGCACGATTGGACAGTGCATGCAGGACTACAAAGTGGTGGTCAACAAAAGCACAGTGCCCGTGGGCACCGCAGACCGGGTGCGCTCGGTGATCGCAGCGGGCCTCTTCAAGCGCAGCACAGTGTTGCCGTTTGCCGTGGTGTCGAACCCAGAATTCCTCAAAGAGGGTGCGGCAATCAGCGATTTTATGAGCCCCGACCGCGTCATCATCGGCTCTAACGATGATCAGGCGACACTGCTGATGCGCGCCTTGTACGCGCCGTTTTTGCGTAACCGGGATCGGATTCTGATCATGGACCTGGCCAGTGCCGAGCTGGCCAAGTACGTCGCCAACGCCATGCTCGCCACGCGAATCAGCTTCATGAACGAGATGGCGCTGCTGGCCGAGCGAGTGGGTGCTGACATCGAGCAGGTGCGGTTGGGCATTGGCAGTGATCCGCGCATTGGCACGCACTTTTTGTACGCCGGATGCGGCTGGGGCGGCTCGTGCTTTCCGAAGGATGTGAAGGCGCTGGCCCGCATGGGCGAAGACGCGGGCCATCCCTTGACGATTCTTGAATCCGTGCGCAGCGTCAACGATGCACAGCGGCTGCTGCTGGTGGATCGCGTGGTGCAGCGCTTTGGCGACGATCTGCGGGGCTTGAGCTTTGGCGTGTGGGGCCTGGCCTTCAAGCCGGGCACAGACGACCTGCGCGAGGCCCCCAGCCTGGTCATCATCGACGAGCTGCTGCGCCTGGGCGCGAAAGTGCGGGCGTTCGACCCGGTTGCCATGCCCAAGCTGAAAAGCCTGTGGGGTGCGCGCGCGGGTTTCGAGTTGATGCAAAACCCGATGCAGGCTGCCAAAGATGCTTCGGCCTTGCTGGTGGTGACGGAATGGCGTGAATTCCGCAGCCCTGATTTTGCCGAACTGCGCGCCGCGATGAGAGAGCCGATCATCATCGATGGACGCAACCTGTTTGACCCGGTGCTGATGGAGGAAGCAGGTTTTGAATACGTCGGCGTGGGGCGCGGCAAGCTGCTGGCGTACGACACCCGGCAAGCGGTGTGGGCAAACCGCGAGCTGGCAGCGGCGTGACTCGAATTCAAAGATAACTATGTTTACTACAAATGTAGTAGAGATTGGCCAAAATTGACCCAAATTGCCCTGTAGTTGTCAGTTTGAGGCAAATTATGAGTATTTTAGCCCTTTAGCTCTCGCAGAATATGCGTAATAAGCTATATAAATAATAGCGTTTAGTCCGTCTGCCACAAACGGGCAGTCGAGGTCTGTCACGGCAACGTCACACGGTATCCCTAGCATCGTTTCAGTTTCAACATCAATCTTTGGCTAAGAGGAAATTTCAATGAAGAAGACTTACCTGGCTGCTGCTGCGGTATCGATGGTCGCGACTGCCGTTTTGGTGGCTTGCGGTGGCACCAGCACAACGCCCGATCCCGTTGTGACACCGCCTGCGGTGCCTTTCACCGTCAAAGTCATCGGCTTTAACGACTACCACGGCCAACTTGAGGCGGCGGGCACCTTTGGTACCAGCACCGCTGTGCCCGCCGCTGATCGTCCACCCGTGGGTGGTGCCGATTTTCTGGCGGCCCATGTCGCCGAACTCAAAAAGCAAAATGCCAACAACGTGGTGGTGGGCGCGGGGGACTTCATTGGTGCCACACCGCTGATTTCTGCGCTGTTCAACGACGAGCCCGCTATTGAGACCCTCAATCGCATCGGCCTGGAGTTCAACGCCGTCGGCAATCATGAGTTCGACAAGGGCTCTGCCGAGCTGCTGCGCCTGCAAAACGGCGGTTGCAAAATCACCAACGGTGTTCAAGACCCCAACAGTTGCAAAGGCGCAGCGGTGGGCACGCCGGTGCCTTACGAAGGTGCCAAGTTCAAGTGGCTGTCAGCCAACGTGGTGAAAACGGCCGATGGCAAAACGCTTTTGCCCGCTTATGGCACCAAAGAGTTCAATGGTGTCAAAGTGGCCTTCATCGGCATGACCCTCAAAGCCACGCCCACCGTGGTCACGCCCACGGGTGTGGCGGGCCTGGAGTTCCGTGACGAGGCTGCCACTGTGAACGCGCTGATTCCTGAGCTGCGCGCGCAGGGCATCGAATCCATCGTGGTGCTGGTGCATCAGGGTGGCGTTC
>JANNFW010000166.1:0-9393 GCA_031380235.1 Rhodoferax sp.
CAGCGAGAGCCAGGTGATCATGGACTACCTCGAAGATGCGTATCCGCAAGTCAGCTTGATGCCGGCTGACCCTTATGCCAAAGCCAAGGTGCGCGAGCTCTCAACTTTCATCGACTGGCATCTGGAGATCACCGTGCGCGAGCTGTATAACCAGGCCTTTTTCGGCGGCGCGGCGGTCAGCGACAGTGCCAAGGCGCGCGTTCGCACCCAGTTGGAGCGCAATATTGCGGCCTTCAAACAACTGGCCAAGTTCTCGCCTTTTGTCGCAGGCAGTACCTTCACTCAGGCAGATTGCTCGGCTTACGTAAGCTTGCCATTGGTGGGCATGGCCACCAAGATTGTTTACGGCGAGGACTTGCTGCTGGCAGCGGGCGTTGATTACAAAACCTACCTCAAGACGGTGGGCGAGCGCCCCGCAGTGCAAAAAGTTGTGGCAGATCGCAAGGCAGCGACTGCCAAGGCTTGAATTGTCACTGCCATGAAATACCAATGCGCCCACCGCTGGGCTTTCAAAACCTGGGGCGGCGCGCTAGAGCCCATAGAGGACCAGCTGGCCCCCATCAGCGGCCACGAGGTGACTGTGCGCATCACACATTGCGGCATCTGCCATTCAGATCTGCACATTCAGGCGGGCGGATTCGAGATGGGCGGCGGGCGGCTGTCGTCATTGGAAGCGGCAGGCAATACGCTGCCGTTGACCCTGGGCCACGAAATCGTGGGAGAAGTGGTGGAACTGGGGCCTGACGTGCACGGCGTAAAGATGGGCGAGCATGTCATCGTCTACCCCTGGTTGGGCTGTGGTGAATGCCCTGTTTGTGAGCGCGGTGATGAGCAGCTTTGCGCCAAGGCGAACATGAACATGGGGCTCAAACTTCCCGGTGGCTTTAGCGACCTGGTGCGGATGCGTCACGAGCGCTACCTGGTGCCCGTGGGCACGCTGGATCCCGCGCGCGCGGCTACATTCGCCTGCGCAGGCATCACGGCATGGGGTGCGATCAAAAAGTTACCAATCACGACCGCGCACGACTGGGTGGCCGTGGTCGGCTGCGGGGGTGTGGGCATGACGGCGGTGGCGTTGTTGTCCGCTACCTCCAAGAGTCGCATCGTCGCGATTGACCCCGATCCTGCCAAGCGCGAGGCGGCGCTCAAGCACGGCGCAGCTTTAGCGTTTGACCCTAGCGCAAAAGGTGCCGCCAAAGAGGTGACCTCGGCATGCGGCGGCAATATAGCGGGTGTGCTTGATTTTGTAGGCGCCGAGTCCAGCTCCTCATTCGCTGTCAACATCGTGCGCCGCGCTGGGCAGGTGGTGATCGTGGGCCTGTTTGGCGGAGAGTTCAAACTGGCTTTGCCGATGTTCATTTTCAAATCGCTAAACGTCAGTGGCTCGATGGTCGGCAGCCTGCCGCTCTTGCGCGAGCTGGTGGCGCTGGCACAAACTATCACCTTGCCGACGATCCCCATTGAGCTGCGGCCCATCAGCACGGTGAATCAGTCTCTGGATGATTTGGCCAAAGGTCGCATCGTGGGTCGCGTGGTGCTGCAACCTTGACGCAGACCCGAGCTCTAGCGGGCGACATTGATTCAGCGGACGAGACTGAGTCCGCTTATGCGTGGTTCCGCCTGCTGGTGTCTCTGGCGCTGATGACGATTGGCGGCGTGGGCATGTACTCCATCACCGTCGTGCTGCCACAAATTCAGAAGGAATTTGCGGTCGCCCGGGGTGATGCGTCTTTGCCCTACACCGCGACCATGGTCGGCTTTGGCTTGGGTGGCATTTTGATGGGCAAGCTGTCAGACCGCTTTGGCGTGATGGTGCCGGTGATGATCGGCACGATGGGCTTGGGTATCGGTTTTGTGGCAGCAGGTTATGCCACGCATTTGCTGATGTTTTGCCTGCTGCAGGGCTTGGTGATCGGGCTGCTGGGGACATCGGCCACGTTTTCGCCACTCGTTGCCGACACGTCGCTGTGGTTCACCCGCAAGCGTGGTATTGCGCTTGCGATTTGCATGAGCGGCAACTACGTGGCGGGTGCCGTATGGCCACCCATCGTGCAGCATTTTGTCCAGAGTGTGGGTTGGCGCCAAACTTACATCGGCATTGGCATCTTTTGTGTGGTGTCGATGTTGCCGCTCGCGATGGTGCTGCGTCGCAGGCCACCCGCCCATAACGCGGCCACCGCCAAAGTCAGCGCGTCATCGATGGTGTCTGACAGGCCGCTGGGCTTTTCGCCTTTCGCGCTGCAAACGCTGCTTTGTGTGGCGGGTGTGTCGTGCTGCGTGGCGATGTCGATGCCGCAGGTTCACATCGTCGCGTACTGTGGCGACTTGGGCTTTGGCGCGGCACGCGGGGCCGAGATGCTGTCGCTGATGCTGGGCATGGGTGTCGCCAGTCGTCTGCTGTCCGGCTGGATTTCTGATCACATTGGCGGGCTGCGCACGCTGCTCTTGGGCTCCACGCTGCAAGGCATCGCGCTCCTGCTGTTTCTCCCTTTTGACGGGCTGGTACCCCTGTATGTGGTGTCGGGGTTATTTGGCTTGTTCCAAGGCGGCATTGTGCCCAGCTACGCGTTGATCGTGCGTGAGTACTTCACCCCCAAAGACGCAGGCAGTCGCGTCGGCACCGTGCTGATGGCCACCCTGTTCGGCATGGCGCTGGGCGGCTGGATGTCCGGTGCGATCTTCGACTGGACGGGCTCTTACAAAGCAGCGTTTGTCAACGGTATTGCGTTCAACCTGCTCAACATCAGCATCGTGCTGTTTTTGCTGGCGCGGGTGCGCAGGCTACGGGCGAGGCTATCTTAAGCTGAGTGACGAGCCCGGCTCGCGCGCGACCTGACCTTCCACTGCGCCAGTTGCGCCTGCCGTTCCAGCGGGGTCATGGTGTCGCGGCGGCTTTCGCGCAGCAGTTTTTGGTAATTGCGCAGTCGCTCGGGGTGCACGCCTGCACGCACCGCGCAATCGGGCTCGTCTTGATGCTGGCAATTTCGGAAGCGACACTCGGTTGATAGCGCGACAACATCGTCGAATAAGGTCTGAAGTGTGGCTGTGTCCATATCCAGGCCCAAGGTGCGCACACCGGGCGTGTCGATCACACAGGCCCCGCCGGGCAACTGGTGCAGCGAGCGCGATGTGGTGGTGTGTTTGCCCCGGCTGTCGTGCTCGCGCACATGTCCCGTGTCCTGCACAGTGGAGGCCGTCAAGGTGTTGATCAACGTGCTCTTGCCAGCGCCTGACGAACCCAGGAGCACCAGCGTTTGCCCCGAACCCAAGTAGGGTGCCAGCAGCTTGCGGCAATCGGTATCACGTGCATCCACCGCCACCAAGTCAACGCGTTGGCCGATGCGCGAACGCAACTGCTGGATGCGCTGGCCCAGCACATCAGGCTCGTCCTGCGATGGGCTCTGGCCTTGACGCAGCAGCACATCCAGCTTGCTCAGAACCACCACGGGTGTGACACCACTGCCATGAACCAAGGCCAGGTAGCGTTCAAGCCGCTGCGGATTGAAGTCCAGATCCAACCCCATCACTACAAGCGCCGTGTCGACGTTGCTCACCACGCTGTGGCGCAGCCCATCGCCATCGCGGCGCACGATGTGAGTCAAAGGTTCCAGGCGGGCATGCACCCACACTTGCGCGTAGGCATCTGTGGCGCACAGCACCCAATCGCCGACAGACAGCGCGCTCGCGCCTTCCAGCAGCGCGCGTGCCAGGCCTGGAAGCAGCCGCGCGGGCTGCGCGGTATCTCCGTTGTGCAGCACGAGCGCATCGCGATGCACTTCGATGACCCGAGCCAGCAGGTGTGGGCCGCCAGGCGGGGTAGCTTGAAGTGATAGATGTTGGGCGACGGCAGAGGTCATCCCCAAGCTTGAGAAACGTTCAAAAGGTATGTCGATCATGATGGTGTCATTGGTGCGATGCCGATGCGAGGCGTGGCAATGGGAGAGCTTGCGCAAGTGCAAGTCCGCGAGCCAACCCAACGGGCAAGGCAAATTTCAAGAATTTAAAAAGACGTGCAAGGCCGGTGCCGTGAAAAGGCGGCAGGCCAACAAAAGTGCAGATTGGATGGGGTACTGCGTACCCGCCCGGTCAGGGGATCAGGCGATCAAGTCAAGCATTAAAAGTGCTTGCTTGCTGATGTCACCGGGGTGCCAAGCGCGTGGCTACAAGGGCCAGGGGAGTGTGAGCGAATGAGTTCATGGCTTGCCTCCTGTTAGGTTCACGTCAAAGAAATTTGAGTGAGCAGATAAAAAACGAAATTATCTCTGGCGTTTTGCCGCAAGTCAAATTGATATGCATGATCGAACTGTACGATCTACTTTTTCAACGCTGCTGCAACGTCGCGCCCCAGCTCAATCACCGCCATCGCGTAATAGCTGCTCCAGTTGTAGCGGGTGATGGCGTAAAAATTCTCAGTACCCGCAACGTAGCTCGATTCGGCTGCGCCATTTTGCAGCTCGATCAGCGCCAGCGGGCCAGCATGATTCAGCGCATCACCCTCCAGCACGGCACCTTTGGCGGTGAAGCTCGCGACGCTGAAGGTGGGCAGGATGTCGGGGGCCATCAGGGTGTCCAGATCGAGTTTGGACTTGTCGAATGTGACGGGGTAGTGCGTCGGCATGTCGCGCTGCCAGTTGAACGCCTTGAAGTAGTTGGCGACCGAGCCAATCACGTCGGCGTTGCTGCTGAACAGATCGACCTTGCCATCACCATCAAAGTCAATCGCGTACTTCACCCAGCTGGAGGGCATGAACTGAGGCACGCCCATGGCACCGGCAAAACTGCCGCGCAGGCTCATCGGGTCAGTGCTGGTTCGGCTGGTCAGGCTTAAGTACTGCTCCAACTCGCCTTGGAAAAACTCGCGTCGCTCTTTGGCGCGGGGGTGCGCATCGGGGAAGTCAAACGTCAACGTGGCCAAGGCGTCAATGACCCGAAAATTACCTGTTTGCTGGCCATAAACGGTCTCCACACCGATGATTCCGACGATGATTTCGGCGGGCACGCCGTATTCACTTTCCGCCCGCGCGAGCGTTTCACGATTGGCCCGCCAGAACTTTACGCCCTCCTGAATGCGGTACGCGTCGATGTATCGGGTTCTGTAAACACGCCAGTTTTTCGCCGTGCCCTTCGGTGCGGGGGTCATGAACCTGATCGCCTGCGGCATCTTGCGCGATTGACCAATGGCCTCGCGTACCCACTCGAGGTTCAGGTCGCGCCGTGCAGCAATGTCGTCTGCCAACTGCATGGCCTCTTCACGCGTGCTGTAAGCCGGGCCTTGTACCGGTGGCTTCGCGGCGGTCTGCGCGCTTGCTCCGACAAAAACGAGCGTCGCTGCTATAAAAATAGCGGCTTGCGGCAGGAGCGATCGGTAGGATATTGCGCGTGTAATTTTCACGGGATGGATCGATCCACCTCATCGGGGCCAGGCCAATTGCTTGAACTCCCGCTGAAGCGTTTTCAGGGTTAAGTGACTGGCGATTGAGCTCGGTGCGTAGCGCATGGCCTCCAGGCGCATCAGCCAGTCGTGAATGGATTGCACTGCATTTTCGCTCATTGCCGCAAGCTGCCCTCGCTGGGCCGTCATTTGAGCGGCCAAGCTGCGCGGCGGGCTGTTCGGCGCAATCTGTAGGCCACTGCGCGCCAGCCTTCGCCGCGCACCCTCCAGCAGGCGAAGCCACGGGTCGTGCCGATTCTTCTCCCACAGCGTCCACGCGGCACCCACAAGACTCACGGCCACGACGATGCCGATCAGCAAATAGCCCAAATCCTCCCAACTGGGGTTTTGAAACCCAATGTCTTTAAGCAGGTTGAGCTGCTTGGTCTGCGTGTAATTCAGCACCCATTGGTTCCAGCCATTGTTCACGGCCTCCCACGCGGCGCGCATGTTCGCCAGCAGGTTGGGGTTGACGGCACCGAAAGCACCAGTAAAGGCCCCTGCCAACGCGCCTTGAGGTGCCGACAGCCGTGCAAACGTTCCGGTACGACCCGGGGCCACGGCAGACGTGGGATCCACCCGTACCCAGCCACGCCCGGTCATCCAGACCTCTGTCCAGGCGTGCGCGTCGCTTTGGCGGATCGTCCAAAACCCGTCGACGGAATTGATCTCTCCGCCTTGGTAGCCGGTGACGATGCGCGCCGGAACATCGAGCGCGCGCATCAAGATCACGAAGCTGGAGGCGATGTGTTCGCAAAAACCTTCCTTGCGGTCAAACCAGAACTCGTCGGCGGTATTCTGACCATACACACCGGGTTCCAACGTGTAGGCGTAGCCCCCGGTGCGCAGCCGATCCATCACGGCGTTGACCAATTCCGCACCGCCCGCTGTTTGCAGGCTCGGCTCGCGGCGCATGTCCGCCGCCAGTTGCAGCGTGCGCGGATTGAAGCCCGGTGGCAGCGCCACGTAGTCTTGCAGGCTCGCCTGCGAGCGCAGGGGGCCGTGCGTGAACGTCGGGTGGCTGGTCGCGCTGTAGCGCGTGAGATCGGTGAACGGGCGCTCAGAAATCCACTGCAGATCAGGGGTCATGCTGATGAGATGGCCTGCGAGCTCGGGCTTGACTTTTGCGGCATCCAGCACCATCAGCCAACTACGGTTGTTGGGCTCCATCGTCACTTCATATTGGATGCCGTTGCCAGCCACCTGGAGGTTCGCGGGCGCTTGCATCCCGGGTGTAAAGCCCGAACGCAGCGCGCGCCACTCGCGGCCATCAAAGCTGGAGAGCACCGGGCCGCGAAAGTACAGGTCGGATTGCCGGGGCGGGGTGTCCTTGAAACGCACGCGCATGGCAATGGTTTCGTCCAGCGCCAGCTTGGCAATGTTGCCCACCTGCATCGTGGACGACAAGCCGCTTCGCCCGCTCATCGCGTCACCGGGCACGCCCCACAACGGGGCCATGCGCGGGAACAGCACAAACAGCACCGCCATCACCGGGGCACCCAGCAGCGCCATCCAACCGGCGGTTTTCGCAGCTTGTAACAGCGGCGGTTTGCCCACGGGCATGTGGGTGTTGACCAGCGCCGTCAAAAGCCCCAGCAGCGCGATCAACATCGCAGCGGCGACCAGCAAGGACTGCGAGAAGAAGAAATTCGTGAGCATGGTGAAGAAGCTCAAGAAGAAGATCACGAACGCATCCCGCTTGGCGCGCAGCTCCAGCGTTTTCAACGCCAGCAGAACGACGATCAGCGTGACGCCTGCATCGCGGCCCATCAGCGTGCGGTGCGTGAAAACCGTTGCGGCCACCGTGATGACCAGCAAGGCCAGCAGCCACCAGCGCGAGGGCAGGGGTTTTGAAAAGTAGGCTAAGTAGCCGCGCCATGCCAAAACGCCTGCTGCCAGCGCGCTGCACCAAACAGGCAAGTTAGCGACCTGGGGCAGGATCACCCAGGCGATGACAAGCAGCAAAAAGAGCGTGTCGCGGCTGTCGCGGGGCAGGTTGGAGAGCTTTGTCAGCATCGCGGCGTCATATCTTCAGCACAAGGCCAGCGCCTCAAGGCAGCGCTTCTTGTGCCGCTCATTGCAGGCGGGTTTGATCTCCAGGCCGGGCAGGCGCAAGCCGTAGTCCAAGCCGTGCTTGTGCGCCTCCAACACCCACGCGCACAGGCGAGCCAGCCTGAACTCCACGTTACCCGCACCGCCTGCATGCGCAAAATCCAGCCACAACTCGAAGCGCTGGGTCTGCTGCGCATCGCGACTGACCAGTTCGTCCGCCTTGGCCGCTTTTTTCCAAACCACCAGCTTCAGCGGGTCGCCCCGGCGATAGGCCCGCACGCCGTCATATTCTCCCGAGGCCTGAAATTGCGCAGCCCCCGCGTTACCCGCACGCGGTTCGCCAGCTGGCAGCGGGGGAGGGTGCGGCTCAGGCGCGGGGTACACCAGCACCTGTGCGGCGGGCCGCCACACCGTCCAAACGCGAAACGTTCCCAGCGGAAAGCGGGTTTCTGCCGTCAAAGTCGGCACGCGCTGAAGGCCCCGGCGCTCGGGCTTGAAAGCCACATGAACGGTTGCGCTGCCGCTGGCAGGCACATCAGTCCAAACCCAATGGCGGTCTTTGTAGGCAGCATCATGCGAGGCCAGAGCTCCCAGGCCGATGCCATAGCGAACAGCGTTGCGCTCATTGATCAGGTTGATGCCGATGACTGCGCTTGCGCCGGCAAACTGCGCATCCGGTGCGGTCAGGTTCATCGTCAAACCCCGCAAGGTGCGGTGGCAGACGTGCATACCCACCACCGCGCTGCCAGCTAGCAAAAAGGTGAGCAGGTAGCCCAGGTTCAACTGGTAATTGATCGAACCGACCAGCAGCACCATCAAGGTGGCTGCCAGTGTGAAGCCGGGCCGCGTGGGCAGGATGTAAACGTTGCGTTGAGTGAGGGTGATGCTGTCTTTGAGCGGCAGGCGCGCTTGCCACCAGCGCTGAAAACGGGCGCGAACAAACCGCAGAGGATGCAGCCAGGGCATTGCGAAGGATGCCATCGTGTTCTCAGGCCAACGGTACCGCCTCAACCATCGCGCGCACCTGCTCCATCGAGCCGCGACCCGCATCGCCCACCGGGATGAGACGGTGAGAAATCGTCTGTGGCAAGATCGTCTGTACGTCGTCAGGTGCCACGTAGTCGCGCCCAGATAGCAATGCTTGCGCCTTGGCCGCACGCACCACCGCAATGCCCGCGCGTGGGCTCAAGCCCTGTAAAAACCACTTGCCATTGCGGCTCGCAGCAATCAGGTCTTGCACATAGTTCAAGAGCGGCGCGGCCGCATGAACGGCCTGCACCTGTTGTTGCAGTTGGGTGAATTCGGGCAAAGTCAGCTGGCTTTGAAGCTTATCCACCAGGTCGCGCCGGTCATGCCCCGCCAGCAGCTCACGCTCGGCTGCACGATCTGGATAGCCGAGTGATATCCGCATCAAGAACCGATCCAACTGCGATTCGGGCAGCGCATAGGTGCCCAGTTGATCGTGCGGGTTTTGGGTGGCGATCACGAAAAACGGCGCGGGCAGGGGCCGCGTTTCGCCTTCTACGGTGACCTGCTTCTCCTCCATGGCTTCGAGCAGCGCGCTTTGTGTTTTGGGGCTGGCTCGGTTGATCTCATCGGCCAGCAAGACTTGCGCGAAGATCGGGCCGGGGTGGAAAATGAAGGCTTCCTTGCCGCGCTCGTAGATCGATACGCCCGACAGATCGCTGGGCATCAAATCCGAGGTGAACTGAACCCGAGAAAAGTGAAAACCGAAGGTTTTTGCCAGCGCATGCGCCAAGGTGGTTTTCCCCACGCCGGGCACATCTTCGATCAGCAAATGGCCGCCTGACAGCAAGCAGGCCACACAATCCTGAATCTGCGCGGGCTTGCCGACGATCACCTTCTGGAGCTGACCTAAAATTGACCTGAGTTTGAGTTGTACATCCATC
>JANNFW010000184.1:0-1847 GCA_031380235.1 Rhodoferax sp.
TCAACGACACAGGAAGCTCTGGTGAAAAAATCGAAATTGGTGATGGTGGGCAATGGCATGGCGGGGGTGCGCACGATTGAAGAGCTACTCAAAGTCGCGCCAGACTTGTATGACATCACGGTGTTTGGTGCCGAGCCGCACCCCAACTACAACCGCATCCTGCTGTCCCCCGTGTTGGCGGGTGAGCAGACGCTCGATGAAATTGTTCTCAATTCTTGGGATTGGTACAAAGACAACCACATCACCCTGCACGCTGGCAAAAAGGTAGTGTCGGTCGATCGGGTCAAGCGCATCGTGCGTGCAGAGGACAAGGACGGCAATGTCACCGAAGAAGAATACGACCGCCTGCTGCTGTGCACAGGCTCAAACCCCTTCATCCTGCCCATTCCCGGCAAAGACCTGAAAGGCGTGATCGCCTACCGCGACATTGCCGATACCAATGAGATGATCGACACCGCCAAAACGCACAAGCGGGCTGTGGTGATTGGTGGCGGCCTGCTCGGCCTGGAAGCGGCCAACGGGCTGATGCGCCGTGGCATGGAAGTCACCGTGGTGCATGTGATGCCCTGGCTGATGGAGCGCCAGCTCGACGTGGTGGCGGGTAAGCTGTTGCAAAAGTCGCTGGAAGACCGGGGCTTGAAATTCATGATTGGCGCGCAAACGCAGGAACTTGTCGGTGATGAAACGGGGCGCGTTAAGTCGATCAAATTCAAAGACGGCGTGGAGCTGGCCACTGACCTGGTGGTGATGGCCGTGGGCATTCGCCCCAACACCGCCTTGGCCGAATCGATGCGCCTGCACTGCAACAAAGGTATCGTGGTGAACGACACGATGCAGACCACGACCGATGCCCGCATCTACAGCGTGGGCGAATGCGCAGCGCATCGCGGTATCGCATATGGCTTGGTTGCTCCGCTGTTTGAGCAGGCCAAGGTGGCGGCCAATCATTTGGCGCAGTTCGGCATCGGGCGTTATCAAGGCTCGCTCACGTCCACCAAGCTCAAAGTCACGGGTATTGACCTGTTCAGCGCAGGCGATTTTCAAGGTGGCGAAGGCACCGAGGAAATCGTGATGAGCGACCCCTACGGCGGCGTGTACAAAAAACTGGTGCTCAAAGACGACAAGCTGGTGGGTGCTTGCCTGTACGGCGACACGGTCGATGGCAGTTGGTACATCAAACTGTTGCGCGATGGGCGCTCGGTGGCCGACATTCGCGACAAGCTGATGTTTGGCGAATCCAACATCGGCGACGTGGGCCACGAGGGCCACAGCAAGGCCGCCACCATGCCGGATGACGCGGAAGTTTGCGGCTGCAATGGCGTCAACAAAGGCAGCATCTGCAAAGCCATCCGCGACAAGGGCCTGTTCACGCTGGATGAAGTGCGCAAACACACCAAGGCCAGCGCGTCGTGCGGCTCCTGCACCGGCCTGGTCGAGCAGATTTTGATGTTCACTGCGGGCGGTGATTACTCTGCCACACCCAAGACCAAGGCCATGTGCGCCTGCACCGATCACGGCCACCAGGCAGTGCGCGAAGCCATCGTCAAAAGCAAACTGCTGACGATTGCCAGCGTGCAACAGTCGCTGGGTTGGAAGACCCCCAACGGCTGCGCCTCATGCCGCCCTGCCCTCAACTACTACCTCATCAGCAGTTGGCCCAAAGAAGCGAGAGACGACCCACAAAGCCGCTTCATCAACGAGCGCAGCCACGCCAATATCCAGAAGGATGGCACTTACAGCGTCATCCCGCGCATGTGGGGGGGTGAGACGACGGCCAGTGAATTGCGCCGCATTGCAGATGCCGTGGACAAGTACAAAATCCCCACCGTCAAAGTCACGGGCGGGCA
>JANNFW010000211.1:0-2173 GCA_031380235.1 Rhodoferax sp.
AGCCCGCCCCAGCAATAGCCCACCACGCCCACCAGCGCGCCGCGCCCGCCTGTGTGCACGGTGTCCTCGGTGGACATTTTGGCGGCAGTAGCGGCGTATTTGACCGCCGCTTGAATGTCCTGCATCACCAGCGGCGTGACAGCGCTTCCGCCGGGGCTCATCAGCGCCTCTACCGCCGCCTTCAGCGCCATGCCAGCACCCATGTCTTCAGCGGTGTAGCCTAACTCCACGCCTTCCTTGATGCGGTGAAAGGTCGCAGGGGCCACCGCCAAGTAGCCTGCCTCGGCATAACGATCAGCGACGCTACGAATGTGCGAGTTCACGCCAAAAATCTCTTGCAAAACGACGATGGCCCCTTTGGGTGATCTCAGCGGCAGCGCGACATAGGCGGGCAGGGTGAAGCCGTCTTCGGAGGTGATCTCGACGGTCATCGTGCGGGTATCTGACATGGAAATTCCTTATTGAGGTTGTAGAAAGTCTGACGGTTCAAAGCACTTGCATCAAGCGATTCTGCAAAAACTCCAGCCGATCTTGGCCCCAGAAGATTTCGCCCTTCACCACGTAGCTGGGAGCGCCAAACACGTTGGCGGCAATGGCAGCCTGGGTGTTGGCTTGGAACTTGTCCTGCACGGGCTTGCCGCGCGAAAGCTCCAGCCGATTGGCGGCAAGTCCGCACTGAGCCAGCAAAACTGCAAGCGCGTCGGGGTTGGCAATGTCCATCTCTTGCTCCCAAACGGCCCTGAACACCGCGCCGCTGAGGCGCATTGCAGCATCTACGCCATCGTTCAAGTCCACCGCGATGATGAGACGCGCCGCATCGTCGCTAGCCACTGGGAAAAATTTGGGCTGAATGGTCATCGGCACTTTCAGCGCATCGCGAAAGCGTGCCAGCTCCACAAGGCGGTAGGCCTGGCGCTGTGGCGCGCGCTTGGGCAAAGGCAGGCCACCCGAGACGGGGAAGATTTGCCCGTAGTCCGCCGGCAGAATCCGCACCGTCGCGTTGGCCGCTTTGGCAATCGCTGTGAAGCGCTCATGTCCGAAATAAGTCCAGGGGCTTTGCGGCGCGAAGTAGTAGTCGATGGTGGCGTTCAAGCGGGTCTCCAGAAGTTATCCAAAGTGTCGGTTGGCATTGCAGCTAACATCATTGTGCCCGCACCATTTTTACCCCGCTTCTCCCAACCTGCAAAAAATATGAATCCTGTTGTATTGATCACCGGTGGTTCGCGTGGCATTGGTGCCGCCACGGCCCTTCTGGCGGCCCAACGCGGCTATGCGGTAGCCGTGAACTACACCGCCAACTCACTCGCTGCCGATGAAGTCGTGCGCCAAATTCGCGCGGGCGGAGGCACCGCCATGGCGGTGCAGGCCGATGTGGGCGTGGAGGCGGACATCATGCGGCTGTTCAACCAGGTCGATGCCAAGCTGGGTCGCTTGACGGCATTGATCAACAACGCCGGGGTGGTGGATGTCGGTGCGCGGGTGGACGAGATGACTGCCGCACGTCTGCAGCGCATGTTCACCATCAACATCGTGGGCAGCTTTTTGTGTGCGCGTGAGGCAGTCAAGCGCATGAGCACGAAACACGGCGGCGCGGGCGGCACCATCGTCAACGTCTCCAGCGCGGCAGCGCGCATGGGTGGTGGCGGCCAGTATGTGGATTACGCGGCAAGCAAAGGCGCCATCGAAACCTTCACACTGGGCTTGGCCAAAGAGGTGGCGCTGGAGGGCATTCGCGTCAACGCGGTGCGCCCCGGCATCATCGAGACGGATATTCACGCCAGCGGCGGCCAGCCAGATCGGGCCAAACAGATGGCTCCGATGGTGCCGATGCAACGCGTGGGCAGCGCGCATGAGGTGGCCAAAGCCATCATCTGGCTGATGACCGATGACTCCAGCTACACCACGGGTTCGTTCGTGGATGTGACGGGTGGCCGCTGATGGACTTCAAACCGCTTGTGACTTTGTTGGCCATCGTCAACCCGCTGGCCATCGTGCCGTTTTTCATCCACTACACGCAGGGCTACACCACCGAGGAGCGCAGGCGCACGATCTGGATCGCCTCCTTCAGCGCGTTTTGCGTGATTGCGATCAGTGCGCTCTTGGGTCTGCGGATTCTGGACTTCTTCGGAATTTCGCTGGCCAGCTTTCAGGTCGGTGGCGGCATGCTGTTGCT
>JANNFW010000272.1:0-7762 GCA_031380235.1 Rhodoferax sp.
CCGCATGAACCTGAACATTGAGCCATCTTCAACACAATTGTCAACAACTTAACGGCACACATTCATGCGGAACAGGTTGTTGGGGTCAAAGCGCTGCTTCACGGCCTGAAGGCGTGGGTAATTTGCGCCGTAGCTCGCCACCACGCGCTCGGCTTCGTCGTCGGTCAGAAAGTTGACGTAGCCCGTGGCGGTGGCATGCGGCGCGGCATGCTCAAAGACCCCGCGCGCCCAGGCGCGAACCCGCTCACGTCGCTCGGGTTGGACCAGCGGCCATGCACGTTCATGATGTAGTTGGCATCGCGCCCGGCAAAGGCGGTCGCCGCTGGCTTCACACGCCCCATCGCACCGCCAAGCTGGGCCACAAAGACCTCACACTCAGGGCCAGGCAGGCGGGCTGCGGCGGCAATCATCACGTCAATCGCTGCATCGCTCAAGCTGCTGAAGTTGTTCGACTTCCAGTAGTTGCGACCGCCGGGAGTCAACAGCGGATCAAACGCGGTTTGGAACCCAGCATAGGGCTGCGCCCCGAGCGCAACGGCAATCGGGTCGCCGAACTTCAGCACGGGTGCGACGGTACGCTCTCCCGCTGCCACATCGCCGCAGTAAACTAGAGGGAAGATTACGACCTCGGTGCCGTGGGCCGATGCGGGAATAAACGGCAGAGGCGGTGCTTTGCGCATCACCGTCCAAATGCTGAGTTCGTCGGGTGCGGTGGCGTTGAAATCGCGCCACGCACGCAGCACCTGGCGCGCTTGCGCGAACGGGTAGACCACCAGACCCGAATAGACCTCGGGGCCGATGGGATGCAACTGAAATTCAAACGAAGTCACCACGCCAAAATTGCCACCGCCGCCGCGCAAGGCCCAAAACAGATCGGGCTCTGACGTGGCCGATGCCACGCGCGCCACGCCATCTGCCGTTACCACAGTGGCACTGAGCAGGTTGTCCACCGTCATGCCATGTCGACGCGACAGCCAGCCGAACCCGCCGCCCAGCGTGAGGCCCGCAACGCCCGTGGTGGAGTTGATGCCCAGCGGCGTTGCCAGGCCATGGGCTTGCGCGGCGGTGTCAAAGTCGCTCAGGAGCGCGCCGGGTCCGACCTGGGCGACCCGTTTGGCGGGGTCGATGCTGACCTGGCGCATGCCCGACAGATCCAGCATCAGCCCACCTTCTGCGACCGCATTGCCCGCGATGTGGTGGCCGCCCCCGCGAACGCTCAAGCGCATTTGGTGGGTGGCGACGAAGCGCACGGTTGCCTGAACATCAGCCATCGTCAGGCAACGCGCGATCAGCGCGGGGCGACGGTCAACCGTGGCGTTCCAGACTTTGCGCGCCTCGTTGTAGGCCGCGTCGGCTTGACTGAGCACGCCGCCGCTGATCTGACGCTTGAATGCATCAACGTCAGTCTGTTGAATTTGCCGGACTTGCTTGTCCAGCGCGGTATGGTTCGTTAAGTTCATTTGATTTGATTTCCCTGAGTTAAATAGTGTGAAAGAACCCAATACGCCTCGTTCGCATTGAGCGGGTTGATTCTGTTGGTTTTCGCCACTATTTACTTGGCCTGATGTCCCCGGTTCTTACCCGTGCGTCCTGTGTTGACTCGGCCTGTACAATTTTTGCCAAACAAAGCAGTGAGCACGACACACCATGGCCTTCATCTACTACATCACCCAAGTCCAATTCGAGTTCGGCGCCATCAAGCTCTTGAAACAGGAATGCCAGCGCGTCGGCATCACGCGCCCGCTGATCGTGACGGACGCAGGCGTGAAGGCCGCAGGTATCGTGCAGAAAGCGTTGGACAACCTGCCGGGTATGCCGGTCGCCGTGTTTGACCAAACACCCTCCAACCCGACCGAGGCCGCCGTGCGCGGCGGTGTCGCTGCTTTTAAAGCGGGCAACTGCGATGGGCTGATCGCCGTGGGCGGTGGCTCGGCCATCGATTGCGCCAAAGGCATCGCGATTGCGGCGCGGCACGAGGGGCCACTTGCCCACTACGCGACGATTGAAGGCGGCTCGTTGAAGATCACGGATCAATGCGTGCCGCTGATTGCCGTGCCGACCACGAGTGGCACCGGCAGCGAGGTGGCGCGCGGGGCCATCATCATCGTCGACGATCACCGCAAGCTGGGTTTTCATTCCTGGCATCTGGTGCCCAAAGCAGCGATTTGCGACCCCGAGTTGACGCTGGGCCTGCCCGCCAAACTAACGGCTGCGACCGGCATGGATGCGGTCGCCCACTGCATGGAAACCTTCATGGCCGCGCCCTTCAACCCACCCGCCGACGGTATTGCGCTGGATGGCCTGGCGCGCGCGTGGACGCACATCGAGCGGGCCACGCGTGACGGGAGCGACCGCGAGGCCCGCTTCAATTTAATGAGCGCCTCGATGCAAGGCGCGATGGCGTTCCAGAAGGGCTTGGGCTGCGTGCATTCGTTGAGCCACAGCCTGGGCGGGGTGGATCCGCGCCTGCATCACGGCACCTTGAACGCGATGTTTTTGCCGGCGGTGGTGCGCTTTAACGCGTCAGCCGAGTCCGTGCAAAAAGAGAACCGCATGGCACGCATGGCCTATGCGATGGGGTTGGCTAGCGCTGGTGACATTGCGGAAGCCATCACCGACATGAATGCCCGCCTCGGGCTACCGAGTGGCTTGGCGGCGATGAATGTGGCACCCGCTCAGTTCGACCAAATTATCACTGGTGCGCTGGCCGACCATTGCCACAAGATGAACCCGCGTATCGCAACGCAAGACGACTACCGAAGCATGCTGGAGCAGGCGCTCTAGCTTTTTTCGGCCTGCGGCTAGCCCGTTGACAGCGCGTACGGCACGTGCTGCGGCACCACCAAAACCCCTTGTGCGTCAGGGACGGCCTGGATCGTGATGATTGGAGCACTGCCTTGCACGCCGCCAAACATCGTGGCAAACGCGGTTTCGGCAGCATCCTTGCCGGTACCAAACCGCACAAATCCCATGGGAATCGCCACGCCTGACGGGTCGAACAAGTACCAACGGTCGCCCAAGTAAACCTCCACGTAGGCGTGAAAATCGGTGGGGCCGAGCACCGGGTCAGCGCCGTAATCGATGCCGGTTGCAAAGCGTGCGGGAATATTCACAGCGCGGCACAGGGCGATCATCAAGTGGGCGAAATCTCGGCACACGCCGACTTGTTCGATCAGCGTGTCGACCGCCGTGGTGTTGCCGTTGGAGGAGTTCGATTTGAAGGTGACGTGGTTCAGCACCCAGTCGCGAATCGCCTGGACGCGGCTGTAGCCCTGCCACAGATGGCCGAATTCTTTGACCGCCAGGCGGTGCAGCCGGTCGGACTGGCAATATCGGCTGGGGTAGATATAGCGCAGCACCGAAACTGGCAAATCAGCCACGGCAACCTCGCCAATCTGGCTGGGCTGTGCGGTGAAGTGGTTCAAATCCACGGTCGCGTCGTAGCGCACCAGCAGCGGCCCATGCGATGCCTTGAAGCGCAGAAACCGGGCGTTGGTGATGTCGTCGGTAAACAGGCTGGAGGTCACCGGTTGGCTCATCGCCAGTGACTCGCTCACCACAGTCTGCGCTGCGGTTTGCGCCGTGTGGATGTTGAAGATGAAATCGCTCGCGACATCGGTAATGTCGTAGTTGAGTTCGATGGAAAATTGAAGGCGGACCACGGGGTACTTTCGGGTGAGTCAAATGAAGTTGTGACGCAATGTTGTGCGACGCAGTATTGTGATGAAAGCTGGTGGGCTGGCCTAGCAGACAGTGCCGTCGTCTTGGGTAGTTGATGTCCTACAGATCGAGCACCAAATTGCTACATAAAATATAGCTTGTTGTGCATATTATTTGAGAGCCAAGGCCCGATTTCATCAATAAAATGTGCTCAAAAGGCCAAAAATCAGGAGAAATTAACTCACAAGTTAATTTATTCTGATTTTCTCCAGATTTCGTGTTTTTGCATGACGTTTTCAAAGCGCGCGGAGTTTGTGATGTCAGCCAACCAACGCTGGAGTCGCGGCCACGGTTGCCTGGCAAACCACGCGGGCTCAACGGCTGCGAACTGTCGCACAAAGGGCAAGATCGCAGCATCCGCCAGCGCGAACGATTTGCCGAACAGAAAGGCGTTGGCGGTCAGGCGACGCTCCAGTTGTGCGATGAAGTCTGCCGCCAACGCACGAGGCGGCTCTTGCGCTTTTGGATCGCGGGCATATTTGTAGGCATCCTGCGCCTGCTTGAACGGGCCGTCGCATTGCTTGATGAGTGCGCGCATGTCGTTCATGTCGCCCTGTTCGGGTTGCAGCCAGTGCTCTGGATCATGACGATATAGCGCCCACAGCATGATGTCCAGGCTCTCATCAATCACTTGGCCATCGGGCAGCACCAGCACGGGCACGGTGCCTTTGGGCGATACGGCGAGCATGGCGGCAGGCTTGTCGCTCAACAGAATCTCGCGGTGCTCGTGGGCCTGCCCACTGACGCTCAATGCCAGGCGTGCTCGCATCGCGTAGGGGCAGCGGCGAAAGCTGTAAAAGATGGGAAGATCGGCACTCACGGAAGCGCTTTTGCGGAAGCCTTCGCGGCCACTTTCCCAGACATTTTTGCGCCGACGTGCGCCGTGCCACGCGCCCTAGCCAACTCGACCTGGCGCTGGCGCTCGGCAAAGCCTTTTTTCTGCTCGGGTGTTTTCGCGTCAAAGCACTCGGGGCAACTGATGCCCTTCTCGTAAAACGGTGACGCGCGCTGCTCGTCGCCCACTGGGTGGCGGCAGGAGCGGCACAGCTCCATCGTGCCGCGCTGTAGGCCGTGACCGACGGAGACGCGCTCATCGAACACAAAGCACTCGCCACTCCACAGGCTATCTTTTGGCGGCACGGTTTCCAAATATTTGAGGATGCCGCCTTCGAGGTGATAGACCTCGTCAATCCCATGCATACGCAGCAGCGCCGTGGATTTCTCGCAGCGGATGCCGCCCGTACAAAACATGGCGACCTTGGGTTTCTTCGGCCCGGTGCTGTCTAGCAACCCGCCCGCCTGCTCCTGCGCGGCCACCCAATCGGGTAAATCGGCAAAGGTTTTGATGTTCGGGTCGACCGCGCCTTTGAAGCTGCCGATCTGCACCTCGTAGTCGTTGCGGGTATCGACCACCACCACATCCGGGTCGCTGATCAGCGCGTTCCAGTCTTGCGGTTTGACGTAAACGCCCGCCATCCGCGTGGGGCTGACCCCGTCAACGCCCAATGTCACGATCTCGTTCTTGATGCGAACTTTCATCCGCAAAAACGGCGGCTCATCAGCCCACGACTCTTTGTGTGACAGATCAGCCAGCCGAGCATCCGAGCGCAAATGCGCCAGCACCGCATGCACACCTACGGGCAGCCCGGCGATGGTGCCGTTGATGCCTTCGGTGGCCAGCAGCAGTGTGCCCTTCACACCGTTTGCCTCGCACACGGCTTGCAGCGCGAGTTTTAGGTCGGCGCAATCGGGCAGTTCGACAAATTTATAGAGCGCGGCGGTGAGGTATCGATCCATCCCCAAATTGTCCCTCATTGGGAACCTTAAAGTGGCAACACCTGCTTGAGGTCGGGCGCTCGCAGCCACGCCGCAAACTCATCCGCCAACTGCTGGCTGGCACGGGTTGCCGCTGTCCAGGCTTTGACGCGAGCTGCGAGGTCATTGCCATAGTGAGTGAAGTCGATGCGATCTGGAAGCTTGCCGTTGGGCAGGGTCTTAACCCAGTCTGGGTTGGGGGCGAGCAGAACCACGTTGTCCAGGCAATGTGTGGCCTTGTGCCGCCATTTCAGACTTTTGTCGAGCCAGCCGGGTACTACGGCTTTTTGAAAGTGCGGATACAGCACCAGTTTTTGCGCCGCATTGGCGTAATTCAAATGCAAGTGATAGTCGGTGATGCCGCCATCCCAATACGCACCGGGCGGCGCTCCGGGGATATTGCGCACTGACTGCAGCACGAAGGGGATCGAACAGCTTGCCTGCAACGCGGGCATGAAGTTGGCCTGCGTCAGGTTGACATTGCGGGTGCGGTAGTCGTGGGTTGAAAACGGCAGTGCGGCATTCTGGCCTGAGAAAACCACCCGCTCCAGCCACGCGCCCATGGCTTTACGGTGCACGGTGTTGGTCAAAAACGCGCCGAGGTAACCCAGTGGTGTGCGCAGCCTGTCTTCGCGGTTCAAAATGTGGCGGCCGCGCGAGGTGATGATGTGCAGGCGATAACGCGGATGACTCAGCACCTCATTGACACGTCCGCCATAAAAGTTAGCCAGACTCTGGCCGAAGCGCTCGCTGACGTGCTGGGCAGAGACGCGCTTTTGCCCCGGTGCCAGCTCGTAATGCTGATGAATGTAATCATGTTCCAGTCGCTTGAAGGCTTGCAGCGGTTGGTCTGGCGGGTCGGTCAAGCACGCGGTCGCCATGCGCCAAGCGCCGATGGAGGCACCGACCAAATGAATTTCATGGGTTGAGGCGGCCAGCCAGTCGCCAAAAACAAACCGATCCAGTGGCCCGAGGATCAAGCCTTTTGGGCCACCCGCAGCACCGGGGATCACGTCGATATCGCTGGGTTGCAAGCCGTTTTTTTCAATGTGAGCACGGGCAACAGGGCCGGCGTAGAGCGACAGTGCTTGCATGGAAGGCGCGGCCAATGTGCCGGGCAGAGTCACTTAAAGCGCTGACCCTGCACCTGGGCCGACCAGTCGATAGGGTCTTGCTGCAACACCATGTCGATGTCCAGCTTCATGATGTCGCCCACCTCGCCGGGGAACGTCACCGCCAGGCCGCGCTGATCCAGGCCGGCATCTTTCGCGCGGGCACGCCAGGTTGCCAGATGAATCACACCGGCCAGCGGCTCAAACACATCTTTCTCGAACGGTCGGCCCTGGTGCTCCAGCGCATCCACAATCGGCTGGGGAAACTGCCACTGGCGCGCATAGCCTGCACCCACGTGGCCATAGTCGAAGCCGAAGGTCTGCATCTCAAGCTCAGTACGAAGCAGGCCCAGGGGTGGAATTTCTCTGTCAACAACGGCGATTTTTTCAGGCATGGCCAAGTGCATCGCCAGCTCACCCACGGCATGAATCAGCCCGCAAGTAAAGGCAGCCTGCGGATTTTGCCGAACCACGCCCGCCAGCGAGCGAGATATCTTCGCGACATCCAGGCTGTAGCGCCAGAACTGCTGCAGGTTAATTCCGATGACCGACTTGAATGAACTGGCCCCGGCCGCATTGGCGGTAACGGCCCGCACGTGCTTCAAGCCCAGAATCGCCAGCGACTCCGAGACGCTGTTGATCGTGTACGCCAGCTTGTATTTGTCTGAGTTGGAAATTTGCAGCAGGCGTGTGGTCAGCGCCGGATCGGTGCTGATCAACTGCGAGACTTTCATCAGATCAGGCTCATCCTTGTCCAGCTCGCTCAGCAGCAGCGCCACCACGCGCGGAATGCTCGGCAAAATGAATTGCGATGCCAAAAGAACCTTCAACTCCATCTGCCTGTTTTCCAATCGGGTTGCAACAAGCGCTGATTATGTCTCTGTATTGCGGGGATTCAATCAGCGCTTGAGCTTGGCAAACGCGCTGGCCATCGACGTGGATGCGGCCACTGGCGCGCTTTGCCCGGCTCGCGCAGCATGGATGTTGCCCAAGCCGGTATGTTTGGGCGCATGCGCGGGCTGAAATCGGTTGTCGCCCGCCCCATCGCGCCGTGCGGGGGGTACACCGAGCTTCATGGTGAGCGCAATGCGCTTGCGGGCCACATCGACCTCCAC
>JANNFW010000309.1:0-11905 GCA_031380235.1 Rhodoferax sp.
CAACGCAGATGGCCGAGCCCGCATCTCCAACCAGGAGTACTTCGCCAAATGCGTGCGGGCGATTTACAGCCTGATTGGTGAGACCACCGAGCATGGCTTCGTGTTCCGGCTGGACCTGGCGCTGCGGCCCAACGGCAACTCCGGCCCACCGGCTTTACCTTTGAGCGCGCTGGAGGAGTATTTCCACGTGCAGGGGCGCGAGTGGGAGCGCTTTGCCTGGCTGAAAAGCCGGGTGATTGCCCCGTTTTCCAGCGTGCGGGACGGCAGCGCGCAGGGCCTGCGTGATGTGGTGCTGCCGTTTGTCTTTCGCCGCTACTTGGACTACAACGTGTTTGATGCACTGCGTGTGCTGCACCGCCAGATTCGCGAGCATGCGGCAAGGCGCAGCGCCGGGCGCCCCGAGCGCACGCATGACGTGAAGCTGTCGCGCGGGGGCATTCGCGAGATCGAATTCATCGTGCAACTGCTGCAAGTGGTGCGCGGTGGCCAATACCCCGAGCTGCGCACCCGCCCCACGCTGGCGGCCCTGGAGCGCCTGGCCAAGGCGGGGCTGATGTCCGAACCCACCGCCGTCGCTTTGGCCGAGGCTTACGTTTTCCTGCGTGCTGTCGAACACCGCATCCAATACCTGGACGACCAGCAAACCCACGTGTTGCCCACGGCAGATGAAGACCTGATCTGGATTGCCCATACTCTGGGCTGTGCTGACCAGTGCGTCTTTTTGAGCCTGCTGGACACGCACCGCGAGCGGGTTGCGCAGGAATTTGACACGCTCTTGGGCGGTGGTCAGTCGCCGTGCAAAAACGGCAATTGCAGCCCGGCGAACAGTGAGCAGACTGATTTTGAAACTGTGCTGGCGCAACTGCCACCGAAGTTCCGCGAGCGCGTGGCGAGCTGGCGCGACCACCCGCGCGTGCTGGCGCTGCGCGAGGAATCGCGCGCACGCCTGATCCGCTTGGTGGCGCGCACCGGGCAGTGGCTGGTGCAGGGCCACGCCTCCGAAGAAGCAGCCGTGCGCATTGCCGATTGGATCGAGCCGCTGTTGCGCCGCGAAAGTTATCTGGCGCTCTTATTGGAACGCCCCACCGTACACCAACGCCTGCTGCGCCTCTTGGGCGAGGCGCGTTGGCCTGCGCGCTACCTGCTCAAACACCCCGGCGTGATCGACGAGCTGGCCAGCGATAGCTTTTTGAGCGAGCGCTTTTCCACTGTTGATTTTGAAGGTGACCTGGAGCGACGCCGCGTATCGCTGCAAATCACGGGAGAAGACGGCGACGAAGCGCTGCTGAACCTGCTGCGCCGCGCCCATCACGCCGAGGTGTTTCGCACCCTCGCGCGTGACGTGGAGGGCAAGCTCAGCGTGGAGCAGGTGGCTGATGATTTGAGCCTGCTGGCTGAATCAGTGCTCACCCTCACCACCCGTTGGTGCTGGGAACGGCTGAAAAACAAACACCGCGACGAGCCGCAATTGGCCATCATCGCCTACGGAAAACTCGGCGGCAAAGAGCTGGGCTATGGCAGCGATCTGGATATCGTGTTTGTTTACCAGGATGATGACGAGCGCGCAGGAGAAATTTACGCCGCCTGGGTGCGCAAGCTCATCAATTGGTTGACGGTGAAAACCGGCGAGGGCGACCTGTACGAGATTGACACCGCGCTGCGCCCCAACGGCAATGCGGGCATGCTGGTCACCAGCTTCGATGCCTACGCCAGCTACCAGCAACAGCGCGGTAGCAACACTGCGTGGACGTGGGAGCACCAGGCGATGACGCGCGCCCGCTGCGTGCTCGGTGCGCCCCATTTACGCCAGCGCTTTGATGCCATTCGCTTGGGCGTCATCGCCTCAAAGCGAGATGCGCTGAGCTTGAAGACCGAGATCATCGCGATGCGCCAAAAAGTGCGTGCTGCACACATCGTCAAAAGCGACCTGTTTGACGTGAAATACAGCCCCGGTGGCATGGTGGATGTGGAGTTTGCCGTGCAGTACCTTGTTCTATGCTACGCCAGCCAGCATGCCGCACTGGCGGATAACGTCGGCAACATAGCCCTGCTGCTGCGGGCCCAAACCTGCGGCCTGCTGCCTGGCCCCATCGCACAGCGCGCTGCGGACGCCTACCGCGAGCTGCGCCGCCTACAGCACCGCGCGCGCTTGAACGAAGAACCAACCCAAGTCACCCCGCCCGCGCTGCAAGCTGAGCGCGATGCGGTGCTGGCGCTTTGGCACGCAGTTTTTGCTATTTGAATACTTAAATTAACCTGTGAGTTAATTTTTAGTAAAAATTGGCTGAAATTGACTTTTTGAGTGACTATTATTGCTCCAGCTCTCGTAGTTATTGCATAAGAAGCTATGCATAACATAGCAACTGGAATGTCGGCCCCGCCAACCACTGTGTCAGGCGTTCGGCCCGCAGCGACACAAAACGCAACAAATAGAGACCCTGCGGAAACACAAGTTATATCAAACGATTGATCTAAGTCGGCTATCATTGTCCGTATGCGGGCATCTCAAAATCTCTCTGGCACGTCGCCCAAGGCGTCCGCCACATCACCTGAAAAGCCGGACAAGCTGCCGCGCAGCGATGGCATTGTGGCCAAGTGCAATCTGCTGACCAGCGCGCTGCGGCTGTTTGCCGAAAAGGGTTTTGCCAAAACTTCAACGCGTGAAATCGCCCAGGCCGCCGGTGCCAACATTGCCGCCATCAGCTATTACTTCGGCGACAAGGAAGGCCTGTATCGCGCGGCGTTTGTGGAGCCGATGGGCAACCCGCATGACGATATCGCGTCGTATGACCAACCGCAATTCAGCCTGCGCCAGTCGCTGGAAGGCTTTTACACAAGTTTTCTGGAACCGATGAAACAAGGGGAGCTGGTGCAGCACTGCATGCGGCTTCACTTTCGTGAATTGCTCGAACCTACCGGGCTGTGGCAGCAGGAGATCGAGCAGAGCATCACCCCCGCCCATACCGCGCTGATCCGTGTGCTGTGCCGCAATTTGAATCTCACGCGTGCCGATGATGAACTGCATCGCCTGGCGTTTGGCATCTCTGGGTTGGCCTTGCAGGTGTTTGTGGGACGGGACGTGATCCAGACCATCCGCCCCCGACTGATTGGCTCGCCCCCGGCCATCAACCGCACTGCGCAGCGACTGGCGGATTTTGCCCAAAGCATGGTCGAAGGCGAGCGCGCGCGCCGCGCCCTTGTCTGCAATGGCCTCGCTGATTCGAACTCTGCCGTGAAGGCATTAAAGACTGCCAGGAAGACTGCAAGAAAGACCGCATGAAAAATCATCTCCAATTGTCCCGTGTTGCCGCACTGCTTGCACCGGCCTTGCTAGCGGGCTGCGCGGCGTGGCAAGCGCCCTTGCAAGCGCCGCCCGGCAGTGCCTCCATCGACCCACCCACCGCCTGGCAAAGTCCCCTGCCGCACAATGGCAAAGTGACAGACTTGGCGCAGTGGTGGGCGGGTTTGAACGACCCACTTTTGGTGCAATTGATCGAGCGCGCTCAATCAACCAGCGGCACCCTGGCCGACGCACAAGCCCGCATTGCGCAAGCGCGCGCCACCCGCGTGGGTGCAGGCGCTGCGCGAGGTCCGTCGCTGGACGCGTCTGCCAACGCCAGCCGGGCGCTGCAACAACCCGGCATCGACCCGGCTAGCAGCATCGGTCTTGGCGTGCAGGCAAGCTGGGAGGTCGACTTGTTTGGCGCAAAAGCGGCCGCGAGCAATGCCGCGCAAGCCCGGCTTGACAGCGCACAGGCCGCCTGGCATGACGCACGCGTCACCATCGCTGCCGAGGTCGCCACGCAATACCTGAACCAGCGCAATTGCGAGGCGCAGCTCTTCATCGTCGAGGCCGATGCGAAGTCTCGCGCTGACTCGGCGCAGTTGGCCGATCTCACCGCCAAGGCCGGCTTCAGCGCCCCCGCCACTGCGCAACTGGCCCGCGCCAGTGCGGCCGATGGGGCCGCGCGAGTGACTGAACTGCGCACGCAGTGCCAGCGCGATGTGCTGATTCTCGCGGCGTTGATTGGCGTACCGCTGGCGGATGTTCAAGCGGTGGTGAAGCAAAATCCGCCCATCGCAGCCGATTTGATCGACAAGACCGCGCTGTTTTCGATATCAACGCTGCCCGCCGACGTGATTGCCCAGCGCCCTGACGTGTTTCAAGCTGAACGCGAGGTGGTTGCCAGCAGTGGCGATGTCACCAGTACCGATGCCTTGCGCCTGCCGCGCTTGAGCCTGTCGGGCTCGATTGGCGCCGCGAAGATCAGCAGTGGCGGCTTCACGAGCGAGGGCGCAACCTGGTCGATTGGACCGCTGGCCGTCACCCTGCCGTTGTATGACGGTGGCGCGCGGGCTGCCAACGTGCAAGCGGCGCAAGCCCGCTATGAAGCCGCCGTAGTGCAGTACCGCAGCAAGGCGCGCCAGGCGGTTGCCGAGGTCGAGATTGCGCTGTTGAACCTGCAAAGCACCGCTTCACGCCAAGGCGATTCTCAAGCGGCTGCAGAGGGCTACCGCGCATCGTTCAACGCCACACAGGCACGCTACCGGTCCGGCTTGGCCAGCCTGGTAGAGCTGGAAGACGCACGTCGTACCTTGCTGGCTTCTGAGACAGCGCTGGTCAACCTGCAACGTGAGCGCGTGGCCGCCTGGATTTCGCTCTACCGCGCAGCCGGGGGCGGCTGGACGGTGGCTGGAAACAACGTCAGCGCCGTCACAACTAACTCTGCCAAGCCTTAATGCTCTATGGAATCAACGTCATGAACCTCTTTAAGCAAAAACAAGCCACTGTGTATTTCTTGGCTGCCCTCGCCTTGTTGACAGCGGGCGGCGCGCTGCTGTCTTTCAATTCGCGGGCTGCAGATGATCCCAAGCCGAACGGGCCAAATGGTACAAACGGAGTGGCGAAGGCCGCGTTAACCGTCACCGCCGTGCAACCCCAAACCAATGCACTGGGTTTGCAGGTCAGCGCCAACGGCAACATGTCGCCGTGGCAAGAGGCCATCATAGGTTCCGAGGTCAATGGCCTGAAGCTGACCGACGTGCGCGTCAACGTCGGCGATGTGGTCAAAAAAGGCCAGGTGCTGGCCACCTTCAGTTCAGACACCGCGCGTGCTGAACTTCTGCAAGTGCAAGCCTCTGTGGCCGAAGCGCAGGCCACGCTGGCCGAAGCCGCAGCCAACGCCGCGCGCGCGCTGAGCCTCAAAGACACGGGCGCATTGAGTGCCCAGCAAATCGCCCAGTTCACGACCGCAGAAACCACCGCCCAAGCCCGCGTGACCGCCGCGCGCGCGAACGTGGCGGTGGTGCAGGTACGACTGAACAACGCCCAGCTCACCGCTCCCGACAATGGTGTGATCTCTGCGCGCACAGCGACAGTGGGCTCAGTGGTGGGTGCAGGCACCGAGCTGTTTCGCATGATTCGCCAAGGCCGCCTGGAGTGGCGCGCTGAAGTCACCAGCACCGAGGTAGCGCGCATCAAGCCCGGCACCGAGGCGAGCATCACAGCAGCCAGTGGCGCTGTGGTGCAAGGCAAGGTGCGGATGGTGGCCCCGACGGTGGATGCGCAAACGCGCAACGCGCTCGTGTACGTGGATGTGCCGCTGCACCCGGATGTCAAAGCGGGCATGTTTGCAAAGGGCGTGTTCGCTTTAGGCTCCAGCAATGCGATGACGCTGCCCCAGCAAGCGCTGGTGCTGCGCGACGGCTTCACCTACGCGATGCGCATCGATGCCAGCAGCAAGGTGCACCAGGTCAAACTGCAAACCGGTCGTCGCGTAGGCGACGCTGTTGAGATTTTGCAGGGCGCGCAGTCCAGCGACCGCTATGTAAGCACAGGCGCTGCATTTTTGGCGGATGGGGACACGGTGCGAGTCGTGGCTGCCAACGTGCCCAATACAGTGCCTGGTGCAGCGCCCAGTACAGCGCCTAAAGCTGCACCCGCCGCTGCCGCAAAAGCTGCAAGCAAATAATTTCTGCTGGAGAACACCCGATGAACGTTTCCGCCTGGTGCATCCGCAACCCGATTGCGTCGATCATGTTTTTCGTCATGCTGTGCTTTGCCGGCGTGCTGAGCTACCAAAGCATGAAGGTGCAGAATTTCCCCGATCTGGATGTGCCCAACATCATCATCACCGCCAGCTTGCCCGGCGGCTCGCCTGCGCAGCTTGAAACGGAGGTGGCACGCAAGATTGAAAACTCGATTGCTGCGCTGCAAGGCCTGAAAAACATCTACACCAAAGTGCAGGACGGCGTAGTGACGATTACCGCCGAATTCCGCCTGGAAAAGCCCACCCAGGAGGCGCTGGACGAAACCCGCTCGGCGGTACAACAGGTGCGCTCGGACTTGCCTGCGGACTTGCGCGACCCGGTGGTCAGCAAGCTCAATATTTCGGGGGGTGCGGTGCTGGCGTACACAGTGCGCGTCCCGTCGATGGACGATGAAGCACTCTCTTGGTTTGTAGACGACACACTCACACGCCGCCTGCTGGCCGTGCCCGGTGTGGGCTCGGTCAGCCGCGTGGGGGGTGTCAGCCGCGAGGTGCGCATCACCCTGGACAGCGCCAAGATGCAATCGCTGGGCATCAGCGCGGCAACCATCTCGCGCCAGTTACGCGACGTGCAAATGGAAACCGCCGGTGGCCGCGCCGACCTGGGTACCAGTGAGCAGCCCGTACGCACGCTGGCTACGGTGAAGTCTGCCACTGAGATTGCCGCCATTGAGCTGGCGCTGGACGGCAACCGCCGCATCCGCTTGGACCAAATCGCGACAGTATCAGATACGGTTGCCGAGCCACGCTCCAGCGCGCTGCTCAACGGCGTGCCCGTGGTGGGGTTCGAGATTGCGCGCAGCAAAGGTGCCAGCGAGGTCGAAGCCGGGCGCGGCGTGCGCGCGGCGCTGGCCGAAATCAAACTGGCACGGCCCGACATGCAACTCACCGAGGCGTTTGACTTTGTCACCCCGGTGGAGGAGGAGTACGCCGCGTCGCTCACCTTGCTGATTGAAGGCGCGCTGTTGGCGGTGCTGGTGGTGTTTCTGTTTTTGCGCGATTGGCGCGCCACGTTCATCTCGTCGGTGGCACTGCCGCTGTCCGTCATCCCCGCCTTTATCGGCATGAACTACCTGGGCTTTTCCATCAACGTGGTAACGCTGCTCGCGCTGAGCCTGGTGATTGGCATTTTGGTCGACGATGCGATTGTGGAAGTTGAAAATATCGTACGCCACCTGCGCATGGGCAAGTCGCCTTACCAGGCCGCGATGGAGGCGGCTGACGAGATTGGCGTGGCGGTGATTGCCATTACCTTCACCCTGATTGCGGTGTTTTTGCCGACGGCATTCATGAGCGGCATTGTGGGCAAATTCTTCAAGCAGTTTGGCTGGACAGCGGCGCTGGCCGTGTTTGCCTCACTCATCGTGGCGCGCATGCTCACGCCGATGATGGCGGCCTACATCCTGAAGCCAATCGCCAAAGAACACGTGACCCAAGACGGGGCTCTGATGCGCTGGTACATGCGGGCCAGCCGCTGGTGCCTGACGCACCGCTGGATCACCGTCATCATGGCGGGCGCATTTTTTGTGGGCTCTGTCATGCTGATTCCACTGCTGCCCACGGGCTTTATTCCGCCGGACGATAACTCGCAAACCCAGGTCAACCTGGAGCTGCCGCCCGGCACCAAGCTGGCGCAAACCCAAGCCGCAGCCGAAGCGGCGCGATTGCTCATCAGCAAAGTGGCACATGTGAAATCGGTTTACACCACGGTGGGTGGCGGCGCAGCGGGCGGCGACCCGTTTGCACCCGGCGGCGCGGCAGAATCACGCAAGGCCACGCTCACTGTGCTCTTGGCCGAGCGCGGCGAGCGGCCACGCAAGCAGGGCATCGAGAACAACATTCGCAAAGCACTTGAAGAGCTGCCCGGCGTACGCAGCAAGGTGGGTCTGGGCGGATCAGGCGAAAAGTACGTGCTGGCCTTGACGGGTGATGACCCGGTCGCCCTGGGCGCGACGGCAGCTTCGCTTGAAAAAGAGCTGCGCACGATCCCTGGCCTGGGTTCGGTGGCCTCCAGCGCATCGCTGGTGCGACCAGAACTCACGGTGCGGCCCGACTTTGCCCGCATGGCTGATCTGGGTGTGACCAGCGCTGCCATCGGTGAGACGCTGCGCATTGCCACCGTGGGCGACTATGACGCGTCCCTGCCCAAGCTGAACCTGGCGCAGCGCCAGATTCCCATCGTGGTGCGGTTGTCCAACGATGCACGCGAGGACGTCGTAGCCCTTGAGCGCCTGATGGTGCCCGGCACCAGAGGCCCGGTGATGCTCAGTCAGGTCGCCACCATCGAACTGGCCGGCGGCCCGGCGGTGATTGACCGATTCAACCGCGCGCGCAATGTTCAGTTTGAGGTGGAGCTGTCCGGCCTGCCGCTGGGCGACGTGACCAAGGCCGTCAACGAGCTGCCCACGCTCAAAAACCTGCCTGCTGGCATCAAGCAAGTGGTGATTGGCGATGCTGAAGTGATGGGCGAGCTGTTTGCCAGTTTTGGCCTGGCCATGATGACGGCAGTGCTGTGCATCTACATCGTGCTGGTGCTGCTGTTCAAAGACTTTTTGCACCCGTGCACTATTTTGGCGGCACTGCCGTTATCGCTGGGCGGCGCGTTTGCAGCCCTGCTGATTGGTGACAAGAGCTTTTCGATGCCCTCGCTGATTGGGTTGATCATGCTGATGGGCATTGCCACGAAAAACTCGATCTTGCTGGTTGAGTACGCCATCGAAGCCCGCCGCGGTCGCCCGGCCACAGACACGCACGACGCGGTGCCGCCCATGAGCCGGCTGGATGCACTCTTGGATGCCTGCCACAAGCGCGTCCGTCCCATCGTCATGACCACCATCGCCATGGGCGCGGGCATGATGCCGATTGCCTTCAGTTGGGGCGCCTCGGACGGCAGCTTTCGCGCCCCGATGGGCGTGGCAGTGATCGGTGGTTTGATGACCTCCACCCTGCTGAGCCTGCTGGTGATTCCAGCGGTGTACACGCTGGTGGACGATTTGGAACACCTGCTGGGGCGTATTGTGGCCAAACTGCGTCGCAAGCGCAGCGGGGCAAAGGTGGCCGTGCCAGTTGACGTTGAGGCTGCCTGAGGTCGTTTCCGGTTTTGTTTGAACTTATTTGACGCTGGTGCATCTACCGCGCAGGCAGGCGCCATGTGTCATGGGTTTTCAGGGCAGTTTGCACGCTCTTTTCTTCTCAAAACCCAAATATCAGGAGACATATATGACGCACGTTCGAGGTATTCGTCCATGGCCACTGTTGGCCTGGGCGCTCACCGGGGTAGTGGCCTTTGGCTTGATGTCTTGCGGTGGCAGCAGCGGTGACAACGCCGCTGTGACACCACCCGCTGTTGCGACAACGACCTACGCAGCCTCGCTGTCCGGGGATCAGGAGGTTGCCACGCCCACCACAACCGGCGGCGTAGGCACGGGGACTTTGACATTTGATCCATCAACACTGGCGATCAGCGGCGGCATCACGATCAACGGCATCACCGCGACCGCAGCCCACATTCACCAGGCTGATGCCGGCGCCAATGGTGCCGTCATCGTGCCGTTGACCGAGTCGCCCGCTGGCAGCGGCAATTGGCTCGTTCCCACCAATTCGGTGCTGACTCAGACGCAAGCCACGGCTCTGGCCGCAGGCGGACTCTATTTCAACGCGCATACCGCTGCCAACCCAGGCGGTGACATTCGGGGGCAGATTGGCCGCAATGTGTTTGCGGTGCAGATGTCACCTGCGCAAGAAGTGCCCGCCAACACCACAGCGGCTTCGGGCAGCGGTTTGCTGGTGCTGGATCCGCTGACCAAAAAGTTCACGGCGCGAATCACCGTGACAGGCATGACCGCCAATGCTGCGCATATCCATAGCGCAGCGATTGGCAGCAACGGTCCGGTTATCTTTCCCTTCAGCGAGACGGTGGCAGGCAGCGGTATCTGGGCGGCAGCGGCTGACGCCACCATGACGGATGCGCAGATTGCGTTGTTGAATGCGGGCGGCCTTTACTTCAACGCCCACAGCACGGCGCTGCCAGGCGGCCAGGTGCGCGGGCAAATGGGTCGCAATGTACGATACGCCAGTCTTAACGGGGCGCAAGAAAGTCCACCCACGCCCTCAACCGCGTCGGGAACCGGCATCCTGGTGGTTGACCCAATAACGCGCGCGGCATCCGGTGGCATCACGATCAGCGGTATGACGGCGACCGCAGCGCATATCCACCTGGCCGCTACCGGCTCGAACGGGCCGGTGATCGTGCCCCTGACCGACGCCGGTGGCGGCGTGTTCAATGTGCCCGCTGGCGCAGTATTGACCGCTGACCAGTTCCGCGCCTACAAACAGGGCGAGTTGTACTTCAATGCCCACAGCACCACCAATCCGGGCGGTGAAATTCGCGGGCAGATCCGCTAGCCGCTAGGTTCCTGATCGAATACGGCCGACGAGCGCCGTTGTCGAGTAACCGTCCACGAACGGAATCGCCAGCGCCCGTCCGCCATAGCCTTCGACAACCTTGGTTTCGGCGAGTTTTTGCATGTCGTAATCGCCGCCTTTGACCAGCAGCTCGGGCTTGAGTTCGGCGATCAACTCCAGTGGCGTATCTTCGTCAAACCAAGTCACTAGGCTGACGGATTCGAGGGCGGCGATGACGACGGCCCGATCCGCTTCGTTGTTCAGCGGGCGATTGGGGCCTTTGCCGAGCCGCTTGGCAGACGCATCAGTGTTGAGCGCTACGATCAAACTGGCACCCAGCGCGCGCGCCTGCGCGAGGTAGACCACGTGGCCTCGATGAATGACGTCGAACACGCCGTTGGTGAACACCAGCGGGCGGGGCAGCGTTTTGATTCGCTCCAGCGCCTGAGTGCGACTGCAAATTTTGTCCGGCATCAATCTCGGGTCAAGCAGGAGCGGCGTCGGTCGGCAGTGTTGCCCCGGTGAGTTCGCGGGCCAGCTCCTTGCGATATTTGTTGAGGTCTTGCACGGTCTCAAAGCTGCGGTGCAGCAGCAGGCTCATGTTGTGCAGGATGCGCTCGACCACCTTGTTCTCCCACGTCGCGTCAAACTTGATCTGCGAGTCCAGCCAATGCGCCAGCCACTCCGGGTTGGGCACGCGGCTTTGAATGGTGTCGCGCGGGAACAGCGATTTGTTGACGTGCAGATTGGTCGGGTGCAGCGCCTGCGCGGTGCGCCGTGCGCTGGCCATCAGCACGCCGACTTTGGCGAAGGCAGTCTTTGCTTCCAGCCCAAAGTTGCCAATCGCGCGCTTCATGTATTTGAGGTAGCAGCCGCCGTGGCGGGCTTCGTCCTGGCTTAAGCGCGTGTAGATACTTTTGATGACCGGCTCAGTGTGCCACTGGCTGGCGCGGCGGTACCAATGGTTCAGGCGGATTTCGCCGCAAAAATGCATCATCAGCGTCTCAAGTGCGGGGGCGGGGTCAAACTCAAAACGCACGTCGTGCAGCTCTTGTTCGGTGGGGGCCAAATCCGGGCGAAAGCGCTTCAAATACTCCATCAGCACCAGCGAGTGCTTTTGCTCTTCAAAAAACCAGACCGACATGAAGGCGCAAAAGTCGCTGTCATCGCGGTTGTCGCGCAAGAACATCTCCGTCGCGGGCAGCGCAGCCCATTCGGTGATGGCGTTCATCTTGATGGTTTGAGCCTGCTCGTCGGTGAGGCGACTGGCATCGAACGAATCCCAAGGGATGTCTTTGGCCATGTCCCAACGGACGGATTCAAGCTGTTTGAAGAGTTCTGGATACAACATGAAGGCGTTTCCTATAGAGCCTGGTTCATTAAAACCTGATTCATTCTAGAACTCCAGTGTGTAACCCTTTTGACAATAAGGGAGGTGTTTAGCCTGCTAT
>JANNFW010000399.1:0-6637 GCA_031380235.1 Rhodoferax sp.
TGCGCTAGCTTTGGAATGTTTTGCCGCCGGGCCGCCCCAAGGTGTTCTGAACCGCTTGGCGGTCAGCCCCGCCAGGGAAATGCGGCCCCCTCGGGGGGCAGCGACCCACACGAAGTGGGGGAGCGTGGGGGCAAGTTTTGCCGCTGGGTCGCTCCAAGGCAAAATGCGGCCCCCTCGGGGGCAGGGCGTTACACGCAGTGAGCAACCGTGGGGGCGATATCTAGCACCCTCGGCGCATCTGCTCAAAAAACTCCAAGTTGTTCTTGGTGCCCTTCATTTGCTTCAAGACCAGTTCCATGGCATCAATTTCATCCATGTTGTAGAGGAACTGTCGCAAGATTCGCGTTTTTTGCAGAACTTCGGGTTGTAGCAAAAGCTCTTCGCGCCGGGTGCCGCTGCGGTTGAGCTGGATGGATGGGAATACGCGCTTTTCATACAGGCGGCGATCCAGATGAATTTCTGAATTGCCGGTGCCTTTGAATTCCTCAAAGATGACCTCATCCATCCGGCTTCCGGTGTCGACCAGCGCGGTGGCGATGATGGTGAGCGAGCCACCTTCTTCAACATTGCGTGCAGCACCCAGAAATCGCTTGGGCCGTTGCAGCGCGTTGGAATCGACACCGCCGGTCAACACCTTGCCGCTGGAGGGCACCACGTTGTTGTAGGCGCGGGCCAGACGGGTGATGGAATCCAGCAGAATCACCACATCTTTTTTCAGTTCGACTAAGCGCTTCGCACGTTCAATCACCATTTCAGCGACGTGCACGTGCCGCGCGGCCGGCTCATCAAAGGTTGAGGCGATAACCTCGCCCTTGACGGTGCGCTGCATCTCGGTCACCTCTTCGGGGCGCTCATCCACCAACAAAACCATCATGTGGCTGTCTGGGTAATTGGCCGAAATAGCATGGGCGATATGCTGCATCATCACGGTCTTGCCGCTTTTGGGCGGTGCGACCAGCAAGGCACGCTGGCCCTTACCAATCGGGGCAATGATGTCGATCACTCGCCCGGTAATGTTCTCGTCGCCTTTGATGTCGCGCTCCAGCTTCATCTGGATTTTGGGGAACAGCGGCGTCAGATTCTCGAACATCACCTTGTGCTTATTCTCCTCCGGGCCACCGCCGTTCACGCGATCCAGCTTGTTCAGCGCAAAGTAACGCTCGCCATCTTTGGGGGTGCGAACTTCGCCTTCGATCATGTCCCCGGTGTGCAGGTTGAAGCGCCGAACCTGGCTGGGGCTGATGTAGATGTCGTCGGTCGATGCGGTGTAGCTGGTGTCTGGGCTGCGCAAAAAACCAAAGCCGTCAGGCAGAATTTCCAGCACGCCGTCGGCAATGATCTGCTCCCCGGTGCGTGCCCGCTTTTTGATGATGGCAAACATCAACTCCTGCTTGCGCATTCGTCCGGTGTTCTCAATTTCAAGCTCTTCGGCTTGCTTGAGGACTTCTGACACGTGCAGTGCCTTGAGTTCGTTTAAGTGCATGGAGGTGACCCCTTGGGGGTGTTGCAAATCGGGGGAGGTACCGGGGGACGTATCGGGAAAGGTATCGGGGAAGGGGTGGCCGGGCGGCTGGGGTGCCTCGACCGTGGTTTTTAAACCGGGAACTCGAACTGATTCAGGGTTGGAATCAGCGATTAATGCGGATTATGACAGGAAAATTGCGGTGACTCTAGTTGCCCCGGAACGAGCCGGGGCAGCTCTCAAAATGTACCGGAGGCAGTCAAGCTTGCGCTGAAAGGGGCTGATCCAATTGCTGGTCAATGAATGCGGTCATCTGGGCCTTGCTCATGGCACCTACTTTGGTTGCGGCCAGCTGCCCATTTTTGAACAGCATTAAGGTGGGGATGCCGCGAATGCCAAACTTGGCGGGGATGTCGCGGTTTTCATCCACATTCATTTTGGTGACTTGCAGCTTGCCCGCGTAGGTGGTGGACAGCTCGTCCAGAATCGGTGCAATCATTTTGCAGGGGCCACACCACTCGGCCCAATAGTCGACCAGCACGGGCTGTTTGCTTTGCAGTACATCTGATTCAAAAGATGCGTCAGAGACATGTTTGATGAGTTCGCTTGCCATGGAATATTTCCTTGTTGGGGGTGAAGGTCTGTAGTGGCTGTGAAGGAGTGTGCAGGTAAAGTGAGGAAATTGTGACAGAAACCGGCGCATACCATCACATGCCCCCCCGCAGATTGCTTCAACCTGGGCGCAATCAACCGTGTCGCTCTCAATAAGCCCTATGAGTGAGATAGAGAAACCCCATCAATCCGAAGCCGCGTGGCAGGTGCTGCTCGAGCGCATCCGAACCGAGATCGCCCAGCGTGGAGCCCATCCCAGCCGCACCGTGGTGCTGGTGCCCTATGCGCAGCTCATGAACGAGGGCCGCAACGCCTGGCAGAAGGGTGTGCCCGGCGCATCCTTTGTTCCCCGCTTTGAAACCACTCAAAACTGGGCGTCGGCCCGGCGCGCGTGCGGTGGTGAGGCGGGCGACATCCATCGGGACGCAGGCATGGACTTGCTGACCGCCAGCCAGTTGCTGGCGCGCGCAGGCTTCAAAGATCAGCAGGACGCGCTGGCACAGCGTTTGGTCGAAGCGGCCTGGAGTCTGGTGGGCGTTGCCGCAGCAGTTCCCCCAGAGCAACGCACAGCCTGGGGAGCGCGGTTGAGTCGCGAATTGGGGGCGGCGATGGATTCGCCCGTCCTCGCATTGGAGGCGGCCATTGGCCGCGTTGCGCTGGCTTGGGCCGCCAACTCGGGTTACGCAAGTGACGCGTTGTTCACTGAGCGCCCTGATCTGCTGGTCGTGCTGTCTGGTTTTCAAGTTGATCCCTTAAGCCAGGCGCTGCTGATGGGCGTGGGGGAGCGGGGGCTGGGCCTGTCGCTTGTTTCCTCCTCGTTGCAACTGGAGCCTGCACCCCGCACCGGCAGCCTTGCGCTCTACCAACGCCAGGATGCGCAAGACGAAGCCCAAAGTACCGCTGCCTGCGTGCTGGCGCACCTGAACGAGGGCAGAAGCCCCATTGCCTTGGTGGCGGTGGATCGCATGCTCACGCGGCGCATCCGCGCTATTCTGGGCGAATGCGGCGTGGACGTGCGTGACGAAACCGGCTGGAAGCTTTCGACGACCCGCGCCGCCGCCACGCTGATGGGGCTGTTGCGCGCCTGCCGCTTTGATGCCTCTACCGATGACGTGCTGGATTGGCTCAAAAACTCGCCCAGTGTCGACGTTTTCACATTGGCGACCGCAGAAACCGTCTGGCGTAAAGAAGGCGTTCGCGAATGGCAGCGCGCGCTGGAGGCGTTGCCCGAGGCTGCCGTTCAGGCCCGCGCGCAGGTCGTCCAGGCGGACGCGATTCGCACCACGCTCGCGCACGGCCGCTGTTTGTCGGACTGGCTCATGCACACTCGGGCAGCGCTCCAACTGAGCGGCCAATGGTCGCGGTTGATCGCCGACGTGGCGGGGCAGGCGGTTGTGAAAACTCTGCGCCTTGGCGTGGGCAGCGAAGCCGATTTCGCCGGATTCACAGGCCCGATATCGCTTGCTGGCTTCACGGCTTGGGTCACCCAAGCGCTGGAGGCCGCAAGCTTCGACCCGCGCCATCCTGCGCAGGAACAGGTTGTGATACTGCCCTTGAGCCAACTGCTGGGCCGCAGCTTGCGCGTGGTCGTGATACCCGGCTGCGACGAGGGCAGCCTGACGCTGGCCACCGAGCCACCCGGCCAGTGGACGGCGGCGCAACGCCAGCTACTGGGTTTGCCGTCACGAGAAGCGCTGGCCAATGCCTTGCGCGAGGCCTGGCACAACGCGCTTCAGTCGCCGCATGTTGACCTGCTGTGGCGCACCAGCGAAGCGGGTGAACGGCTGATGCCAAGCTCGTTGGTGCAGTCTCTTTTACTCAAAGGTAGCTATGAGTTGAGCCAAGACCCCAGAGCGTTACGCGAGGTCGTACCTCAACCGCTATCGATGCCAAAGCCACAGGCCGATGCGCTGCCGGTGTCACGTCTGTCGTCCAGCGCTTATGAAGACTTGCGCCGCTGCCCCTACCGATTTTTTGCGCTGCGCCAGCTCAAACTGCAAGAGATGGACGAGCTGGATGCCGGTTTGAGCAAGCGCGACTTTGGCAACTGGCTGCACAGCCTGCTCAAGCTTTTTCACGACGATTTGAAAGCTGCACCAACACCCGATGTGAAGGCGCGTGAAGCGTTGATCAACGCGGCGGCGGCGCGTGCAACCAAGCAGTTGGGCCTGTCGGATGCCGAGTTCCTGCCGTTTGCGGCGAGTTGGCCGCGTGTGCGCGAAGGCTATCTTGCTTGGCTTGCACAGCAGGAGCAAAAGGGCGCCGTTTATACCGAAGGCGAAGTCTGGTCTGAGATGCCGCTGGGCGGCTTAACCCTGGTCGGCAAGATTGACCGCATCGACCAGTTGACCGACGGCAGCGTGCAGGTGATTGATTACAAGACTGAGGGCCGCGCTATCACCTCGCAGCGCATCAAAGCCGATGCCGAAGATACCCAACTGGCCTTTTACGCCGCGCTGTTGCCCCACGACACGTTGGCTGCGGCGTATGTCAACCTGGGTGAAAAAGAGCCGACCAAAACGTATGACCAACCGCACGTTGTCGAGCAGCGTGATCAGTTGGTGCAGGGCATTTTGGACGACATCGCGCGCATTGGTGCGGGCGAGCCACTGCCTGCGTTGGGCGAGGGCAAAGCCTGCGACTTTTGCGCCGCGCGGGGACTGTGCCGCAAAGATTTTTGGACGGTGTCATGAACGCAACCACCGCGCCATCTGTCGCAGACGGTGGAGTCGCGTACGAATGCAATGGCCAGCCGGTCAGCGCCGAGGCCTTCTACGCCGTTGCCTGCAACCCGCGCCGCAACGTGGCGGTGGAAGCTTGCGCGGGTGCCGGCAAAACGTGGATGCTGGTGTCACGCATCGTGCGCGCCCTCCTGGAGGGCGTTGACCCGCTGACGGGCAAGCTGGGCGTGCAGCCGCATGAGATTCTGGCTATCACCTTCACCAAGCGCGCCGCAGCCGAGATGCGCGGGCGCTTGCAAGAGTGGTTGGCGCAATTTGCGAAGGCCAGTCCTGGCGCACTGGCCCAGGAGCTTGCAACGCGCGGTATTCCGACACCTGGAAGGGGAACCGCTGCCGAACTGAAAATCCACGCAGGACTGATCCGCTCGCTGTCCAGCCTGTACCAAAGCACGTTGGACTGCGAACGCCAAGTGCAAATTAGGACGTTTCACAGTTGGTTCGCCGCGCTGTTGCGCACTGCTCCATTGGCCGTCTTGCAGCAGCTTGAATTGCCGATGGGCTATGAATTGCTGGAAGATGACTCCGCGCCCAAGGCCCTCGTGCTGCGGCACTTTTACGCAAGGCTTGCTAGCAACTCTGCACTTCGTGCTGATTTTTCGACACTGGTGTTTGAACACGGCAGGCATCAGGCGGAGAAAGCCTTGCAGACGGCGCTGGACAAGCGAGTCGAGTTTGCGTTGGCGGATGCGCAGGGCGTGGTGGACGCATCCGTCCTGCATTTCTCAAATCAGTTTCCAGAGTTTGCTTCGTGTGCAGAGCCTGAAGACTTCTTGCTGGATAACGCCAATAACTTGCAGCTTCTGTACGCGGCTGCGAAGGCGCTGGGCGGTGCCAGCGCGCCGACCTTCGCGGCAGCAGGCGTTGAACTGGAGGCGTCGCTTGCCGTGCGCAATTTGCCACGCGCCTTCAACGCTCTGCTGACCCTGGCGGGCACCGCACGCAAGTTCGGTGAAAAGATCGTCGGTATTGCGGCCGTGCGTGAGGCGCAGGCGCAGGTGCTGAAGGCCGTGGAGGTGATCAACCAGCACAAGGCTTGGCAACACCAGATGCGCATGGGGCGGCTCACGCGCATGTTGATCGCCGAGTACGCCGCCCTCAAGCGGGAACGCGGCTGGGTGGACATGAATGATGTAGAGCAGGCCGCGCGTTTCATGCTGGGTGATGCCGTGCTGTCAGGCTGGGTGCAGCAGCGCCTGGATACGCAGGTCAAGCACTTGCTGATTGATGAGTTTCAAGACACCAACCCGCTGCAATGGCAGGCGCTGCTGTCGTGGTTGGGAAGCTACGCAGGCAGTGGTGGCGGCAGTGCACCCAGCGTATTTTTGGTGGGCGACCCCAAGCAGAGCATCTACCGCTTTCGCCGCGCAGAGCCGCAGGTGTTCAAGGCCGCGCAGGCGTTTGTGCGCGAAGGGTTACAGGGCGATTTGCTCAGTTGCGATCACACCCGGCGCAATGCGTATCAGGTCATTGCCACCGTCAACTCCGTGATGCTGACCGCCCAGGAGAACAGCGAGTTTGAGGGCTTTCGCGTACACACCACCAGTGCCACAACGACTGGTTGGGTGAGTCGGCTGCCGGTCATTCCAAGAGACGCAGCAGACGCTGGCAGCCCAGATCGGCCAGAAGGCCAATGGCGCGACAGTTTGACCGAGCCCCAGGTCCTGCCCGAAGAAACCCTGCGCACGCTGGAGGCACGCCAAGCCGCCCGCTGGATTGCGGGGCACATTGCAAGCGGTATGAGGCCGCAGGACATCATGGCGCTATCGCGCAAGCGTGCCAGCCTGGCCCCGCTGCAAGACGAGCTGCGCAAGCTGCACATCGC
>JANNFW010000419.1:0-11869 GCA_031380235.1 Rhodoferax sp.
AAGTTGTTGAGGACTGAATGGTGCGCCAGGGCTGCTGACAACGCTATGTCAGTAGCCTTTCAGTAGCTTTTCAATGGACTGCAAATCACTTTGCATCGTGTCCAACTGACCCCAGTTCAGTTATTATCTGACTCTTGGTCATTTATAAAGTCAACTTGGAGAACCCATGGAACTCACCATCAACGGCAAGCTCACCAAGCTCGATGCCGATCCCAACATGCCGCTCCTGTGGGCGCTGCGCGATGTGCTCAACATGACAGGCACCAAGTTTGGCTGTGGCATTGCGGCGTGTGGGGCTTGCACGGTGCATGTGGATGGCGTGGCCACGCGCTCCTGCGTGATGCCGCTGGCGGCAGTCGCGGGCAAGCAGATTCGCACGATTGAGTCACTGGGCACGGCGGACAAACCTCATGCCCTGCAAGCGGCGTGGATTGCCGAGCAGGTGCCCCAGTGCGGCTATTGCCAAAGCGGCATGCTGATGGCGGCGGCTTCGTTGCTGGAGAAGAAACCCAAACCTACTGATGCTGATATCGACGAAGCCATGACCAACATCTGCCGCTGCGGCACCTACCAGCGTGTTCGCGCCGCGATTCACCGTGCTGCGGGCACACAGACTGCTGGAGCCAAAGCATGAAGCGCCGTATATGGATTTTGGGAGGCCTGGGCACGATGGGCGCGTTGGTCGTCGGCTGGGGCGTGATGCCCGCACGCTCGCGCCTGGGCTCGCCTGAGCTGATGTTGCCAATGACCGGGGAAGGTGGGGGCGACGTGGCGCTGAATGGCTGGATCAAGATCGCAGCCGATGGCTCGGTGATCTTGGCCATGCCACGCAGTGAAATGGGCCAGGGCGTGCACACCGCGCTGCCGATGCTGGTCGCTGAAGAGCTGGATGTGTCACTCACCCGCGTCAAACTGGAGCAAGCCGGGGCCGACAAGATTTACGGCAACGTGGTGATGCTGCTGGGCGGCCTGCCGTTTCACCCGCTTGACACGCATGAGGGCAGCAAGACGCGTACCGTTCGCGTGGGGGAGTGGGTGGTGGGCAAAGTGGCGCGTGAGCTGGGCATCAACGCCACCGGCGGCTCCAGCAGCGTGGCCGATGCCTGGGAGCCGCTGCGCATGGCGGCTGCCACCGCGCGCGCCAGTCTGCTCGGCGCGGCGGCTGCGCAGTGGAAAGTGCCTGTTGCCGAATTGGTAGTGAAAGACGGCGTGGTGTCGCACCCTTCCGGCAAGTCAGCTCATTACGGCGACTTGGCGAAGACCGCAGGCGGCGTGGCACCCGGTGAAGTCACGTTGAAAGACCGCAAGAACTGGAAGCTGATTGGGCAGAGCGCCCCGCGGCTGGACATCCCCGCCAAAATCAACGGCACTGCGCAGTTTGGCATGGACGTGCGCTTGCCCGGTATGCTGTTTGCCACGGTTCGCCTGTGCCCGATGATTGGCGGCACCCCGGGTGCCATTGACGACAAGGCGGCGCTGGCGATGCCCGGCGTTGAGCGGCTGGTGAAACTGGATGCGATTGGCGGCTCTACTGCGGGTATCGCTGTGGTTGCCAAAACCACCTGGCACGCCCGCCAAGGCGCGCAGGCGGTGGACGTGAAGTGGCAACAGCGGGTGCAAGGCGCGTTGGATTCCCAGCAGATTGCCGCCAAGCTGCACGCCGCGTTGAAAGCCGAAGACGGTTTTGCGTTCTTCAAGAAAGGCGATGCCGCTGAGGTGCAAGGCAAGGCCGCTCGCGTGATCAAGGCCACCTATCAAGCCCCGTTTCTCGCGCACGCGACGATGGAGCCGATGAACTGCACTGCGCGGGTTAAAGATGGCAAAGTCGAAGTGTGGGCACCCACCCAGGTGCCACAGATGGCGCGTGCGATTGCCGCTGACATCGCTGGGGTCAGCATTGACAACGTGACCCTGCACGTGACACTGTTGGGCGGCGGGTTTGGGCGGCGCTTGGAGGTGGATTACGTGGGCCAGGCCGTGCGCGTGGCGATGGACTGCGGTGGCCGCCCGGTGCAATTGGCTTGGTCGCGCGAGGAAGACACCACGCACGATTTTTACCGCCCCATGCACGTCGCGAACTTGAGCGCCGCGATGGATGCGCAAGGTATCGTCAGCAGCTTGACGATCAAGTCCGCAGGCGACGCGATTGGCCCGCGTTGGTTCGAGCGAGCCGCGACGATTTTGAACGGCCCGGTTGAAATGCCCGATAAAACCACCGCAGAAGGTCTGTTCGATTTGCCGTACGGCATCGAGCACCAGCACATGTCGCACGTGCACACCAGGCATGATGTGCCGATTGGCTTTTGGCGGTCTGTCGGCCATTCGCACAATGCCTTTTTTTCTGAAGGCTTCATCGACGAGCTGGCGCAAGAGGCCAAGCAAGACCCTTACGTGTTCCGTCGCAATTTGCTCAAAGACGCGCCGCGCTATTTGGCGGTGCTGAACCTGGCAGCCGACAAAGCCAAGTGGGGCAGTGCATTGCCAACAGGCCATGCGCGCGGTATCTCCCTGCACGAGTCGTTTGGCTCCATCGTGGCGCAAGTGGTGGAGGTCTCGCTGGTGGATGGCAAGCCGCGGGTCCACCGAGTGATTTGCGCGATTGACTGCGGCACCGTCGTCAACCCAAACATCGTCGCCCAGCAGATGGAAAGTGCCGTTGTGTTTGGCTTGACCGGCGCACTCTATGGCAAGATCGATATCAAGGACGGCGTGGTGCAACAGACCAACTTCCACAATTACCGAATGCTGATGCTGGCCGAAGCCCCCGTGGTGGACACCCACATCGTGCCCAGCACCCGCTCACCGGGCGGCGTGGGCGAGCCGGGCGTGCCGCCAGTGGCTTCTGCGGTGGCCAGCGCGCTGTTTTCGTTGACGGGCAAACGCCATCGCGCGCTGCCCCTATCGGCTTAATGGGGTAGCCTGAGTTGCCCAAACTGCATACGGCTGTCACCAAGCCTGCACCGCGCCAGCGCGCGCGCAGTCCGGCCGACAAAGACCTGCGCCGCGCCCAATTGGTTACAGCAGCCACGCAATTGTTTGCCGAGTCAGATTTCGACGCGGTGACGATTGCGCGCGTGGCCGAGCAAGCAGGTGTCGCCAAAGGAACCGCCTACCTCTACTTCGCCACAAAGGAAACGCTTTTTTTGGCGCTCGTCCGGGAGGCACTGGCGCAGTGGCTGATCGATTTGACACAGCGGCTGCGTCGCACACGGTCTGCCCAGGCGGTGCCCCGTGCCATCGCCAAAAGCCTCGCGGAAAAGCGCGACCTGCGCCGCCTGCTGGTACTGCTGCATTCGGTGATTGAGCCGCACATTGACGAGGCCACTGCGCGCGGTTTCAAGATTTTCATGCGTGATCTGCTGATTGAAGTCAGCGCGTTGATCATGCGCAAGATTCCAGGCCTCGCGCCCTCAGATGCCCCAACGCTCGTGCTGCAAACCCACGCGCTGGTGATCAGCCTGACCCAACTGGCCGAGCCGCCCGCAGTCATCGCAAAAGTGATGGCAGCAGACGCCAGCCTGCAGCCCATGCTGATCGAGTTTGAGCCCTTTCTGGCCCGTACTTTGACCACGCTGGTGCGGGGAATGCTGCAGGCGTGAACCGGGTTGCAAGCAGTGGCAAAAAGATGGCCTGCCACTTCAGCTACATTGACGGTGCACGGGTTTTCGCCGCCTGTCAATTGCTATTATTAAAGTAGCTGCTTATGCATATAATACGAGAGCCAGAGGCATAAATTTATCTAATTTAGGTGAAAATGCGCTTTGTTGGCGGCAAAATTAACTTGCAGGTTAATTTAATTACAAATTGCGTTTCCCACCCTGGGTCGAAGTTCATTCGGCGCTAACACTCCTAAGACTTGAATTGTGTGAATGAATAACGCGGGAGCATCAAAGAAGACGTTGGCTTCAAACGCCATCAAGTCGCTCGGCGACTGGTTGGTCGCTGCATTGCTGAGCCTCTCCAACTTTCTGGCGGTCGGTCTGCTCGCAGCGGCAGCGCTCGGGGCGCGCGCGTTGGACATCAGCCTCGTCGCCGCCTTCGTTGCCGCCACTGTGGGCAGCTTGCTGGTCGCGTGGCTGGCGCGCGCACCGGCCGAGATTGCCGCGCCTGTGTCTTCCACCACGGTAATTTACGCTGCACTCGGGGCCGATCTTGTCGTGCGCAACGGCGGCAATGCCGGCAGCGGCAGCATCTGGGAAGTCTGGGCGGCGATGTCGCTCGCGGTGGTGTTGATGGGCATCATCTTGTTGCTGGCCGGCTCGCTGCGGCTCGCCGGGTTCATCAAATTTGTGCCTTCACCGGTAAATGCCGGTTTCGTCACTGGCATTGGGCTGCTGGTGATCTGGTCCCAAATCGGGCCCATCCTCGGTGTGCCGTTGCGCGGCTTGACATGGAGTAGCTTGTGGTCCCAGGTCTTGCCCGGCTCCGTCATCGTCGCCGCAGTGACGGTGCTCACGCTTCTGCTGGTGCCACGTTTCAAGCGGCTGGGCGAGCCGGTCTTCATTGCACTGATCACGGGGACGCTCAGTTACTACCTGCTCTCAGTGTTCATGCAACCTGGAGCGCTGGGCGGCACCCTGAACGCAGTGCAACCGCAATCGGTGGCGCTTCAGACGACCACTTCGCTGTGGAGCGTTGTCACGCCCCGCTGGCTAACCACCACCGCGCTACAGGTGCTTCCCTACGCAGGCCTGCTTGCGCTGCAGGCCATCATGAACGCCGCCATGACGGCAGTCACGATTGGGAACCTGCTGGGCAACCGCTCCGATGTCAACCGCTCACTCGTCGCGCTGGGCTGTGCCAACGTGGTTTGCGGCGCGCTGGGGGGCCTGCCCGTCAGCACAGCAGCGCAACAGTCCGTGGCGGCAGCGCACATGAAGGGTAACCCCCGCAGCGTGGCGGCTGGCTCGGCGGTCCTGCTGTTCGCGCTGGTGCTGGTTGCAGGGCAGTGGCTCACGTGGCTTCCGGTTGCCATGCTGGCGGCGGTGTTGATGATGGCGGGTTTCTTGATGGTGCAACTGTCCACCGTGCGCCTGGTCAAGACCGCCTGGTCTGCGCAAAGCCGCGATCACAGCGCGCTATGGACGCCAGGTATCGCCATCATCGTCGCCGCTGCCATGTTTTGGGGCAGCGTGCCGCTGGCCTTGATGGTGGGTGCCGTGCTGGCGATGGTGTTGCTTGCGGTTGAACTGTCTGCTGCAACGAGCTTCGGTGCCCAAGCCAGTATCCAGATGGGATCCAGGCGCGTGTGGCCGCCTAAGCAGGCGAGCTGGCTGCGCGAGCATCGCTTGAAGATCGCGGTGTTCAAGCCGCAAGGTGCGCTCTTCTTCGGCACGGCCGACCCGCTCGCACAGCAATTGGCATCGACCGCTGCGGGCACGCGTTTTTGCGTGCTTGACCTCTCCCGGGTGACGACCGTTGACGCGACCGCATGTGACATCATTGCTGCAGGCGCAAAGGCCCTGGTCGCAACCGGGGTGACGCCGCTGCTGGCCGGAGTGCCGACAGGCAGCGCCCGCAGCCGCAACCTGGTGGCGCTGGGCCTGTCCTGCCCCGACCCACACACCCAGTGGTTCGACGACCTCGACCGCGCTTTGGAGCATGCCGAAGTCGCCCTGCTGGGCGAGCAGTGGCCGGGCATCGCCACCGTCTCCCGCTTCGAGTTCGCACAGACCCCGCTCACATTGGGCATGAGCGACGGCGAACTGCAGGAGCTGAAGGCCTGTCTGCAACCGATGGAGGCACCAGCGGGCACCCTCTTTTCCCACGGCGACGCGGGATCTTCGATGTACATCGTCGAAGCGGGGCAGGTCGAAATCCGCATCTCGAGCGCCGACCTGACGACTCACACGCGTCTGGCTGCATTTGGCCCCGGCAGTATCTTCGGAGAAATGTCCCTGCTCATGGCTCAGCAGCGCACCGCCGATGCGGTCTGCGTCACCCCAGCCCGGTTGCTCGAACTCGACCGGCGCAGCTTGGACGCGCTTGAAAACCGGTCTCCCAGGCTGTACGCCAAGATCATGCGCAACCTGAACGTGCATATCGCCCACCGACTGGATCTCGCGACCGGGCTCGTCAGAGCATTGCAATAGAGCGGGCCGATTTTTGACCCAGCGCGCGGGTATTCAGACGTCTGGTTTCGCAGCCACCGCCAGCGTCAGCATTTCCCAATCCCGGCGCGCGCGCTCGATGAACAGCGTCGCACCTTGCTCCGTTGCCAACGTCAACGCCGCTTCGAAGTCCCGCATCGCCGCATCTCGATCACCGCTGGCGAGCTTGAGCCGCCCGCGTAGTCGAAGGTACTCGGCGTCGAGCCAGGTGTGACCGAACGCGATGTTGGGCGCGCCCAACTCCAATCCGTGCGATGCGTCGTCGAGTGCCCCGGCTTCTTCGCAGGCTTGGGCGTAAACGACGTACCAGACTTTGGAATAGGCATGCCCGGTCACCAGCAGGTGGATACCTTGCCGCGCCAATGCCAGACCTGGATGGATGCCGCCCTGCTTCATCAAAGTGATGCCGCTGAACAGTGCTGCATGCCCCTGCCATTGCGCGAGTCCGTGTGCTTCAGTCACAACTTTTAGCTCGCTGGCGTAGCCTGCCAGCGCATCCGTATCGCCTAAAAGGGCTGACGGAAAACAGGCGGCAAAGGCGAGCGCCTGTGCCAACGTGTGGGCGCGGCCATCCGCTCGCGCCGCGAGCAGGGCCTGTCCGCGCCAATGCCGTGCCTGATCGGCCTGCGCCAAAATGGTGTAGCACTCAGCCAGACCCACCCTCATCATGACAGCATGGTTGGCAGGGCCGATTTGCACCAGTTGCTGGGCGTGGGCAGAGGGGTCAAACAGCGCCAAAAAGCGCAGCGCCTCATCAATCGCCTGCTGGAATTTCCCCCAGAATACCAGCGACGTAGACAGATAACGGTGGGCGATCAAGCGATCCGTTTCACTGCCTCCCTCAGCCAAAGCACTGATCTGGAGCGCGAGCGCGTGACTCGCTGGCAAGTTCCCAGCAGTACCCAACATAACGGCCTTGAGTGCCAGCGCTGGTATGAGGCTTGACTGCGTCCCCAGCTTGTGGCTCAGTGCTGAGACGCGCTCGATCTCCTGCTCGACTTCGGTGGCGGTGAGGCCTTGCACAGCGATCAGGGGCCCGATCATGTTCAGCACCAGATTGAACTCCAGCTTGTCGCGTGCGAGGTCCTGCGGCATCGTGCTGACCAGAGCGAGGGCACGCCGGAAATACGCCAGCGCCTCGACATAGGCAGAGCGCCGATCCGCGTCGGCGGCGGCAAGATGCCATTGCGCTGCGGCGCGCGCCGTCTCACCAGCCTCGGCGAAGTGCACGGCCATGATGTGCGGTACCGCCGCCGCGATGGCCGGAAAGCTCGACTCCACGGTGGCTGCCACAAGGCCGTGAAGGCGCACCCGGTCGCGCCGCACCAGTTGCTGGTAAGCCGCATCCCGCACCAGCAGATGCCTGAATGCAACCGCTTCTCCGAAGTTGCTGCGGCCACCGACGAACACGCCCGCTTCGAGCAGCTCGGCCACACAGCGGCGCACGTCCGGCTCGGTGAGGGCTGAAATCGCCGCCAGCAGGGCAATCGGGAACTCGCGCCCCAGCACCGAGGCTGCGGGCGCGATTTCCCTGCCGTTGGTCACCCCGTCCAGCCGGGCCAGCAGCGACTCAGACAGCGTGGCTGGGATCCCGGCGTTGGCCACGTCTTCGCTCCCTTCGCTCTCGCTTCTTAAGGTTCCGCGCGCGCGCTTACCCGCGGGTTCCAGGTAGCCACGGGTCAGTTCTTCGGCGTACAGCGGCACGCCATCGGAGCGCAATACGATGGCGTCCAACACGCGCGCGGGCAACTGCTGAGGAGCCGCCATGGCAACGACGATCTGGCGCGTCTGCTCGGCATCAAACCGGTCGAGTTGCACCAAGCCGACATGCGGCCCGGTGAGCCAGGGCGGATACGGCCCCCCGCGCGACGTCGCCACAAACAGCACTGGCATGCGCCGAAGCAGGGGCACGAAGCTGCCCAGCAGCTCGCTGGTCGACGGGTCGATCCATTGGATGTCTTCCACAACGACGACCGAACTTCGCGCAGCGACGGCCTCCAGCAGACTGCCCAGCGCACGCAACATGTGGGTGCGTACTTCGAGCGAGCCGAGGCCCTCCAGCGCGCCATGCGGGGCGCGTTCGAGGCCGAGCAGATCCGCCACCAGGCTCAGATGTTCAGGGTCGAGCGGCCCGGCACGCGCCAACAGTGTGGAAAGTTTTTCCAGAACAGCATCACGTCCATCTTGCGACGAGATGCCGGCGCTGCGCTCGATGTAGTCACGCACCGGGTGCAACGCAGACGCGACGTTGTGGGGTGAGCACTGGAACACCAGTCGCTCAGGCGCGCCAGTGCCAGTCTGTTCGCGCCCGAGCAACTCGAACAAGTGCTCCACCAGCCGGGATTTTCCAAGCCCGGCTTCTCCGCTGATCACAAGCAGTTGGCCATCACCGGCCTGCGCGTCTGCAAGGCGGCTGGCGATACGCCTCGTCTCACTCTCCCGCCCCATCAGAGAGATGTGCGCGCGCCCGCCATGCAGCGCCGCAAAGCGGCTGCGAACCTGACTTTCCCCCAACACCTGCCATAGCTTCGTGGGCTGCTGGAAGCCTTTGAGGTCAAACAGGCCCAGGTCACGGTACTCGAACAGGTCACCAAGCTGTTCGTGCGTCGAATCGGCAATCACCACCGAATTGGGTTGCGCCTCGGACTGCGCCCGCGCGGCCAGATTGGGAGCCTCGCCCACCGCGCTGAATTCGGCAGGCCCTGCACCGATGCCAACGAGCTTGCCCACCACGGTGAGGCCCGTGGCAATCCCGATCCGCACTTGCGGCGGCTGCCCTGCGACTACCGGCAGGCCTGCAACAGCATCGATGATGCGCAGTGCCGCGCGCACGGCCTGCTCACACGCGTTTTCGCTGGCTTTCGGATAGCCGAAGTAGGCCAGCACGCCATCTCCGAGGTATTGGGCGACCCAGCCTGTGTGCTCCTGAATAACCGCCGCAACGGCGGCGCGGTAGCTATCCAGAAATTCGCGCAGATCCTCGGGATCGACGCGCGCAGACAAGGCGGTGGACCCCACCAGGTCGCAAAAGACCACGGTGATCTGCCGCCGTTGGACGGCCGATGGGGTGGGGATGGGAGTCGCATCGGCTGGCGCAATGGTCTGGACACTCACCGGCAGCGCAGCGGGCGGGGCAATGGTTGACGGCTGACCTGAGGCGACCAAGGCTGGCGCATTGAGCGCCGCAATTGCATCAATCAGGCGCCGCCGGTGGCCGACAGACGTGACCCCGATGTCCCGCAAGTCATCCGACGTGAGCGACGGCAGCAGCGCTGCGTCCACATCGTTCGCTACAAATGCTTGAGCGTAGGCACCCAGCCCCAACGACTCCAGCCAGGCACGCATGTCCATTTCGGGCCCTACGCCGCTGCCAGGGTGTCGTAGATGATGGGCCGATCCAGCGCAGTCTGCAAGAAATCCGGCAGGATGATCCTGGGGCCCAGGCCGGCAAAAGGCGGCATCAATGGGCAGACCTGCTGCGCAAACGTGAACGCCATGGCTTTGTCGTATTTGCACTTGACGGCGTACAGGCCGGCTTGGGCATCGCCCCAGTAGGCTTGGGCGTAGTGGGGTTCGCCCAGGCGCGGATAGTTTTGGTAGGCCCGCCCGTTGCTCAATGGCCCGACCAGCGCTATCCACCCTTCGAGGAATTGTTGGGCCGCACCGCGCTGCGATGCCTCCAGCCAGAAGACGTCCAGCACGGTGTTGAACAGCACATCACGGTGGACAAACGCGTTTTTCTCGGCTGGGTAGGCATTGATCGCTCCGCCGTAACACTCCAAGTAGGCATACGAATACGGGTTGGGCGAGCTTTTGAAGTAGTCCAGCAGTGAGCGCCACTCGGCGCTGGTCAGCGGTCGCGCCACATACCTCGATACCTTGTCTTCATGGGGTACCGAGTTGGGGGGAAAAAATGGCATCGAATACGGCTTGTTCAGCAAATCGACGTTGAGCTGGTCATAGGTAGCCGTCTCGGTCCATTGCGTGATGGCACCGGGCAGTGCGCAAAGCGGGGCGATAGCGGTTTGCCCGTTGACGGCGTTGCCAACGTACAGGCCCCGGATCATCAAGTAGGGCAGCGTCTGTGCATCGGAAGGCGCGCCCGAAGCCGTGCCCGGCTGAAAGCACAGCGACACCTGAATGTTCATCAGCGGGTCGGTCTTGGCACCCAGATAATTCGACTGGAAGAACATCAGTGCGCCAGTGGCGTTGGCAGTGTCCCGCGCCCCGGCCAGTGGCCAAATGACCGCCCAACCAAAAACTTGGCCCAATGGCCGCAGCTTGTAACGCACACTCACCAACACGCCGAAGTTGCCGCCCGTACCGCCCCGCATGGCCCACCACAGGTCGCTGTTGACGGTCTCACTCGCCGTGACGATGCGCCCGCTGGCCAGCATCACCCGCATGTCGATCACGTTGTCGCAATTCATACCGAATGTCACCGAGGTGAAGCCGTAGCCCCCGCCCTGCACAAAACCACCGACGCAAACGTCTTCGCACTCACCCGCCGGCACATGCAGGCTGTAGGGGCGCAGCGTGTCATACAACTTCTTGAACGAACATCCACAGCCCACCGTGGCCGTGAGGGCCGCGCTGTCCACCGTGCAGTTGTCAAGCTGGCTGACATCCAGCAGGATGCCCCGCCCCGAGGAAAAACCGGCGGTGCAATGGCCGCCGGATCGTACCTGGAAGCCTATTGGAGTCGCCTGCGCAAATTGCAGAACCTGCGCAACATCCAGGTCTGATTCGCAGTAAACGATTGCGACCGGATACGCGTCGAACACTGGGTTGAACAACTTGCGATCAGCGTCGTAGTCCGGCATGCCCGGCAACACAACATACCCCGACAGGCCAGCTTGCAAGGAGCCGAGTTGGGCGCGCGTGAACCCAAAGCGTTCAAATTCGGCATCAGGAATCTTGGCCCAGTGATCCTGCAAGTGGGCGTTGCGAGATTGCGTCTTCGTGATATTGCGCGGCAAGGGGTTCTCCAGTTTTATTGTTTGGCACGACGTCCGCTGGTTCGCCAGCGCTCGCTGATACCGAAGTGATTTGAAGTTACCACAGTTAAATTTATCAAACGGTGTTTTTTCGCACATCCCCATCGCGCTTGCGCGCTTTGGCGTCGGCCCATCACACGCCGACGCAAGCCGCGCACACACACCGAAGCTACTCGCAATAAATTAACTCGTAGGTTAATTTATAGCTCCAAACAGCCATAATTTGCTAAATAGTAGACCAAATAGATGCCTAGCTCTCGTGTCATTTGCATGAATAGCTATAATTAAAATAGCTATTCGTCGATTCCAGTTTATGCACCGTTGCCATTGCCGGACCTTAAATTTCACGATTGATTGAGAAACTGAATTAGTTTTTGGCTGGCCGCTCAATGCCATCCCACGCCATGCCGCTCAGGCTGCGATCCCGGCAGCGCTGGGCGAAACTGTGGACAACGCGATCCTGCTCGCAGCGCGCCAGGCAAAACTCAAAGCGCTCCAGCGCCTCGTCCCAGGCACCTGCCCGGTAAGCCGCAAGGGCTTGCGAATACGCGGCGTGGTTGACCATGATCTTGTCTTGCAGCGCCTCGGGGTAACAGGCCACGCACTCGTACACGTCGACCCCCGTGGCGTGGCCCGACAAGATCGTCGATCCCAATGGCCTGAGCAAAAACTGATCTGCCGCCACGACACGACTGCGCGTTACGCCGTCGAGCACCAGTTGCGCGCTGAAATGTTTGGTGAGGTTTTCCATGCGCGATGCGA
>JANNFW010000433.1:0-5169 GCA_031380235.1 Rhodoferax sp.
TTTGCTATTATATATATAGCTTTGTATGTATATAATACGAGAGCTAGATACCTAAAATGCATATAATTTGGCCAATTTTCAGTTTTTAGTCCTTTAAATTAACCCTCAGGTTCATTTTTTTCATTTTCATGAGTTCTTCAACTTCCCGCTCCACGTCGCGCAATTTCGACCTCATCGCCTTCGACTGGGACGGCACGCTGTTTGATTCCACAGCCATCATCACCCGCTGCATTCAAGAGGCGGTGCGCGATGTGGGTGGCACGGTGCCGACTGACGAGGCTGCTTCTTATGTGATTGGCATGGCGCTGATGCCGGCGCTGGCGCATGCGGCACCTGACGTGCCGAAGGAAAAGTACCCGGAGCTGGGTGAGCGCTATCGGCACCACTACACGGCGCATCAGCATGACATCAGCCTGTTTGAGGGCGTTTTGCCGATGCTGGCGGCGCTGAAATCTCGGCAGCATTTGCTGACGGTGGCCACTGGCAAAAGCCGCAAAGGGTTGGATGAGGCGCTGCATGCGGTGGAGTTGAAGGGCATGTTTGTCGGCTCGCGCACGGCGGATGAGACGCGCGGCAAGCCACATCCGCAAATGCTCAATGAGCTGATGGCGGAGTTTGGCGCTGGCCCTAAGCGCACCTTGATGATTGGCGACACCACGCATGATTTGCAGATGGCGGTGAATGCGGGTTGCCCCAGCGTAGGCGTGAGCTACGGCGCGCATGAGGGCGGCGCGTTTGAGGCGCTCAAACCGCTGTTTGTGGCGCATTCGGTGCGCGAGCTGCATGATTGGCTGGTGGCGCATGGCTGATGCTGTCAACACCCCGGCTGAGGAAGTCATCGCTCTTTGCAACTCAGCGGATTTGCAAGACAGCAGCGAGGCGGTGCCGTTTGATGTGATGTTTCGGGGTCGCACCTGCCGCGCGTTTGCGATTCGCTTTGAAGGCCAATCGCATGCGTATGTGAACGAGTGTGCGCACGTCGCGATGGAGATGGACTTTCAGCCCAACCAGTTTTTTGACACCAGCGGCCAGTGGCTGATCTGCGCCACCCACGGCGCGATGTATGACCCTACCAGCGGCGCCTGCGCGGGCGGGCCGTGCCGGGGCGGCCTGGAGAAGATTGCCCTTACCGAGCGTGACGGTGTGGTGCACTGGCATACTGCGCAAAACCTCAAAGCCATTGAGTTCTAATCCACCCCGTGCCACCGAATGTGGCGTTTTGAGAGTGTTCAATGACTGATTTCCAAAAGACCGAGCAGGGCCAGGAGCCCGCGTTTTCCAATACCGAACCGAAGCCTCTGGAAGCAAGCGCTGCGCCTGTGCCCAAACAAGAGACCGCGCGCGCCACCAGTACAGCCACATCACAGGCACCCGGCTGGGAGCGCGCCACGTTGGAGAAGCTGGCGTTTGACTCACTCGCCGAGCAAAAGTCACGCCGCCGCTGGAGGACTTTCATGAGCCTGGCCTGGCTGGCGTTTTTCATCTTTTTGCTGTGGTCTGCCATGGGGCGAACCGGTGCGCACAAGGAAATCCTCAAACCCCACACTGCTGTCATCGAGATCAAGGGCGAAATTTCGGCGGGCGCGGAAGCCGGGGCTGATTTGGTGATGGCTTCGGTCAAAGCCGCGTTTGAAGACCCTGGCGCGCAAGCCGTGGTGCTGTTGATCAACTCGCCCGGCGGCAGCCCAGTGCAGGCAGGCATCATCAACGATGAGATCAAACGCCTCAAAGCCAAACACAACAAGCCGGTGTATGCCGTGGTGGAAGAAACCTGCGCCTCCGCTGCCTATTACATTGCCGTGGCCGCCGATCAGATTTATGTCGACAAAGCCAGCATCGTCGGCAGCATTGGCGTGTTGATGGATGGCTTTGGATTCACCGGCTTGATGGACAAACTCGGCGTCGAGCGTCGCCTGATGACGGCGGGCGAAAACAAGGGCTTTTTGGATCCGTTCAGCCCGCAAACCGAGAGGCAGCGCGCGTTCGCGCAGACCATGCTCGATCAGATCCACAAACAGTTCATCGACGTGGTGAAAGCGGGCCGTGGCAAGCGCCTGAAAGAAACCCCGGAGATGTTCAGCGGCCTGTTCTGGAGTGGCCAGCAGGCGATTGAGCTGGGTCTGGCGGACAGTTTTGGCAACCTCGACTTTGTCGCGCGTGAGATCGTCAAAGCGGAAGAAATCGTGGACTACACGCGCCGCGATAACGTGGCCGAACGGCTGGTGAAGCGCTTTGGTGCGGCGATTGGCGAGGGCTCGGTGAGGGCGGTGAAGTCGATTCCGACATTGCGTTGATAAGCCCCCACGGTCAAAGACCTCAGGGATTCAAGAACGGAATCACCTAGCGAAAACCCTGATTGATTTAATTATTGATGTGATTAAAAATCGCATCTCAATTAAATCAATCTATGACGACCTCCGCCACCATCGCCGACATCGCCCGCCAAGCTGGCGTGGGCACGGCCACGGTGGATCGCGTGATGAATGGTCGAGCGGGCGTGAATGCCGAGACCACGCAAAAGGTCACCCTGGCCATCGCGGCACTGGGCAAACCCAACGTGGCGCGCGGCAGGCCCCGCCTGCGGGAGAATTTTCGGTTCACTTACGTGTTGCCTGAGGCGGACTCGCCGTTCTTTGACCAGGTCGAGCGGCAGATCGCCCAGTCTGCAGGTGACTTTCGGCATCAGCACATCACCGAAGTGACGCAACGCCTTGACCTGCAGGACGCTGCGGCCTTTGCAGCCGGGCTGACTCAGCTCGACGACTGCGACGGCATCGCCGTGCTGGCCCCCGACTTGCCAGCGGTCAAATTGGCGATCAATGACAAAGTGCGTGCCGGTGTGCATGTGGTCACCCTGTTCTCCGACGTGGCGGGCTCACTGCGCGAAGCGTATGTGGGGCTGGACAACCGCGCGGCGGGGCGCACTGCAGGTCTGCTGCTGGCACGCATGGCGGCATCGCCCACGCGCGACACCTTGCTGCTGCTTTCGCAAGCCACTCGCTTTTCAGCCGAGATTGAGCGGCGCATCGGCTTCGCGCAAGTGGTGGAAGAGCGCTTTGCGGGCCTGCGCGTGGTGCGTGCGCCGGATCTTCCATTGGACGATGCGGGCGTTTACAAAGCGCTTAAGCAATTCTTAAAAAAAGATTTTGATACCGCTCGACTGGCCGGCGTGTACTGCGTGGGTACGGGCAGCGCCAGCATTGTGCGGGCGGTAACGGAACTCGGTTTGATGCATCAGCCGGGTTTGGCTGTCCATGACGCCACACAGGCCCACCAAACGATGCTTGGCACCGGTGAAGTCACCTACGTGCTGAATCAGGATATTCATTACTGCGTGCTCGCCGCAGCGCGCGTGCTGCGTGGGCTGTGTGACAACGTGCGTGGCGCGCCCAGTGCTGCGGCACCACGGGTAGAAATCTTGACTGCCGAAAACCTACATTGAAACGGTGGCCCTGATGTGTTGAAGTGGTTGAGTGTTGATGTGTTGATTTACAACTTTTTTAGGAGATACGCGACATGAAGACGATTCTGAAGAAACTGCCCGCCTCGGGTGCTATCGCTTTGGCAGCCGTACTGGGATTAGGCGGCACCGCCGCGCAGGCGCAAGACAAAACCATCACGCTGTGCTGGGCCGCGTGGGATCCAGCCAATGCCTTGGTGGAGTTGTCGAAAGACTTCACCGCCAAGAGCGGCGTGAAGATGAAGTTTGAGTTTGTGCCATGGCCCAACTTTGCCGATCGCATGCTCAATGAGCTGAACTCCAAGGGCAAACTGTGCGACCTCATCATTGGCGACAGCCAGTGGGTGGGTGGCTCGGCCGAGAGCGGTCACTACGTCAAGCTGAACGACTTCTTTGCCAAAGAAGGCATCAAGATGACCGACTTCGCACCCGCCACGGTGACGGGCTACGCCGAGTGGCCCAAGAACACGCCCAATTACTGGGCCTTGCCGGCCATGGCAGATTCGATTGGTTGGACTTATCGCAAAGACTGGTTTGACATGCCCGATGTCAAAGCCGACTTCAAGAAAAAGCACAGCCGCGACCTGGCACCACCCAAGACCTGGACTGAATTCAAACAGGTGGCCGAGTTCTTTCAAGGCCGTACGATTGAAGGTAAAAAAGTCTATGGTGCCTACATCTTCACAGAGCGCGGCTCTGAAGGCATCACCATGGGCGTGAACAACGTGCTGTATCCGATGGGCTTTGCATACCAAGACCCGAAGAAGCCCTATGCCATGGACGGATTTGTCAACTCGGCAGATTCCATCAAGGCGTTGGAATACTACAAGTCGCTGTACAAAAACACCACGGCTCCAGGTCTGACCAACTCCTACATGGGTGAGGGTCTGGACACGTTCAAGTCAGGCCAGGTGGCGATGATGATGAACTGGTTTGCGTTCTTTCCAGGGCTGAACAAAGACCCCAACGTGGGTGGCGCGAAGATTGGCTACTTTGCCAATCCGACCGACAAGGCCAAGGGCGTGCAATTGGGCGGGCAGGGCATTTCAGTGGTGTCGTACTCGGCCAATAAAAACGAGTCACTTCAATACATCAAGTGGTTTGCATCACCCGATGTGCAGAAGAAGTGGCAGGCCATTGGCGGATTTTCAGCCCACAACGCAGTGTTGAATGACCCTGGTTACGCCAAGAGCGCGCCTTATGCACAAGCCTTCCTCGACTCGATGGGCATGGTGAAGGACTTCTGGGCCGAGCCGTCTTACGCTCAGTTGCTGCTGGCGATGCAAAAGCGTGTTCACGACTATGTGGTGGCTGACAAAGGCACCGCGAAAGAGGCGCTGGATTCATTGGTGGTTGACTGGAAGAAAGTCTTCAAGGACGACGGCAAGTTGAAGTAAATCGACCGAGCTTCCCGCATGGTCGGCGCAGGCACTTGCAAATGCACTTGCCTCTTTGCGACCATGCGATCGTGCGGGTAGCCCGAGTTTTCTTGTTGTCATTCCACTGGTTTAATCGCGTCCCACAATGACTGTCCAAACTGCTGCACAGCGACTTGCGCAAGCCACGCCCCCTGCCTTGGCGGGAACCTTTCGCGGTCTGTCTGACCGCGCGGTGGCTTGGCTGTTCATCGGCCCCACGATGCTGATCTTGCTGGTGATCAACATCTTTCCTTTGATCTGGACGGTCAAGCTGTCGTTCACCAATTTCAG
>JANNFW010000462.1:0-1979 GCA_031380235.1 Rhodoferax sp.
CCACCGTGATCATTCAGCACGATGCGCGGGATGTGGGCAAGCTGCCGGCGTGGCCTGTGGCTGCCAAGTGATTTTGGCGACGTGATGGGGGAGGGTGGCGGCGGCGAAACCAGCCCTGTCTCGTATTACTGGAGTGGCGACACCCTGCGCAGTCGAAGCGTGAGCGATGTGGTGCTGTCCGGCACGGTCGAAGTGCCTGCACCGCCTGCAAGGCTGCTGGCGGATTGGCAAAGTGAGACATCGTTGCGCATCGGCCTGGAACCTGGAGACGTGGAGGCCTTGCCTTTGCCCCGAGCGCGCATGCGTTGGCCTGACTACAAGCTCTGCGTGCAGGCAGCGCGCGACTGGACGCGTACGTTCGGCCTGTATGACGTGCTGGCCTCCAGCGAGGTCGCCTTGATGGCTTGCCGTGGCGCCCGGTACCACCATGACGGTGCGCAATATGGAGGCGCGGCATTTTGCAATCTGTTTGTGAGCGCGGACAGAGGCCTGGACGTTCATTTTCCAGCGACCGGCCACCGAATCCCCTTGGTCAGGGGTACGGTTCTGATATTCGACACTGGCCAGCCGCACGCCGTGATTGACCGGCGCAGCAGCAGCTTTGATGTCACCGACTTTCCGCCGGAGCGAGACTGCACCCAGGTATTTCTGACCTGGGAGCTTCCGATTGAGAATTTCAATGTCGCGCAGGCGCTTGGGATCGCATTTGACATTGATCCTGCGACGGCGCTGCTATTGCAAGATGAGCAAGTCTGGCGCAATGGCGCGCCGATCAGCGTTTGCCCGGAGTCGGGTCGGTGGATTTAAAAAAAGCCCTCACTCTCCCGATTTTTGACGAACAGCATGTCGAAGATCATTGGGCGCGGTGAGAGCCTACCAGGGGCAAACTAGCGTTCGCTAGTCTTTGAGCGTAATTCTCTTCTGCTTCACATACTCGTTGAACTGCGTCAGCGGAATGGCCGTCAACCCAGCCGCGCCGTTCTCGGCTGTCCAGCTCAGCGTAGCGCTGTCGGCAGTCAAGTCAACCTCCACCGGGCCCAGCGGTATCACCAGCGGCGCGCCGTCGCCGGGGCGGTAGGTTACGTGGTCGGCAATGATGGCTTGTTGGGTCATGGTGGGCTCCTCAAGAGTGCGGTGTGTGCATCGCGTCGCGACAAAGTCTCATTACGCATCCGAACTCCGCGAAGGTCTGTCAGACAACTCCCCGTGTGGGTTTGGCGCAGTCGCAGGTCGTGCTTGTTTCGCATTCTGATGTACATAGTTGGTTTACAATAACGTATTACAAATTCAAGCTACAAACTATGAGTGCAGCCACTTTATCCTTCCGCGCGCCAGCTGAGTTTGCAGAGCAAACTAAAACACTGGCCCGCACCTTGAGCATGTCTGCGTCAGACTATGTACGCGAGGCCGTGCGCGAGAAAAACGAACGGGCTATCAAAGACCGCATGGTCTTCTTGTCCAGGCAGTTATCGGCCTTGCATCTGGCCGAGAACGTGGGCATGGATGGCAGTTTGGGAGATGGTCTTGGCCAAAACTAAATCGGCCATCAAGCGTGCGCAAGTCTGGGAGGTTGATTTTGAACCCCAAACCCACAAAGAAGAGCCCGGCAAACGCGGCCGCCCCGCGCTGGTCATCCAGACCAACATCCTCAACAGCGCAGGCCACGCCACCACCATCGTCATCCCCGGCACCACCAACGTCTACCGCGATGCACAGGGCGATGGTTACCCGCTGCGCGTGTCAGTGGGTAAGCTGGGCACCATGAAGCAAGAAACCGATTTGCTGGTAGATCAGATTCGCACCATTTCAAACCAACGCCTGATGGGCGACAAGCCTCTGGCTGAACTTTCGCGCGCACACATGAAGCGGGTGGAGGATGCGCTGCGGATGTTGACGGGGGAGTAGGGGGGCTTGCCCGGTGTCAGCCTGACTCTGTAACGCAGGCGCAGGATGTCTGGCGGCACCAGGTTTTGCTTAAC